>CAZRXH010000023.1:5569-16328 GCA_964603995.1 uncultured Bacteroidota bacterium
GGGTCGAGGTGGTAGCAGCCGAAAATAAGACCCGTGAGGATTATGGCGCGGCGTTTCGACATGGACAATTCGAAATTTCCCTGGACCAGTCCTCTGAACAGCGTCTCTTCGCAAATCGCCGGGGTGACAGCGACTACCAGGACAACCAGTGCAAACTCAAAGGGGTTACGAGCCGTCAGCAGTGTCCTGTATGTCTGCTCTATTAGCCGCTGGAATTGATCAAAAAAATGCTTCAAAGGCGCCGGCAGGGGAATGAGTCCCTGCAAATAGATGTAGAGTTCAAGAAGCTGTTGGAGAGAGATGACGCCCACAACTGCGAGCGCAATGAAGCGCCAATCTGCTTTGGTGACCCGCAGAAGTTTTCTCCACTGCACTGTCTGTATTCGGGTGAGGAAATATGCAGGGATCAGGATGAACATGATCTCTGCGGCCATGGCGGCGAGCCTGAAAGCAGCAGTCTGATCGCCGGATGGAATTATCCCGAATAAATATATAGTCAATCCTCCACCGACGAGCTGATAGAGGAAGAATATTATCAGGAGAGAAATGAGTGCAAAAGCTGTCGGATTGAACTTGAAACTCAGGTCGGGATTTTCCGGGGTGAATTCTTCTTCGGCCAACTCTCCTCCTAGTATTTTGCGGTTGGTGTGCCGGCTAAGCCGCTGAAGCTCGTCAACTCCGCGACTACTGAACCTATCACTACATCGGTCTCGACCTTCACGGGTATCTTCAAAGAGTCGTCGCTAACCCAGACTGTTATCTTTCCCGTGTTCTTGAACAAGCCTCCTTTGACTATGATGGGCTCAATTACCTGGCAGTGAAAATTTCCTGCCTTTGTGTGGACGTTCTCTCTTCCAAGGTACTTCACGCTGAGGGGGTACACTTTATCTTGATAGAAATTCGAAAAATGAATCTCCGCACCTACGGCCAGTGTGTCGTAATTCAATGTCCTTGCGTAGAAGAAACTGCTCACAGCATCCTGAGTATACGGTTGAATTACGAATGGGCCTCCTTTATCGGTCCTTGCAGTATGGCTGCACTGGTCGAACCATGCGACAAAGTCCTTTTTGTAGCCGCCCTCTCGGATATGCTGCTCAAATTTCCACGGGAAAAGTCCCTCGACGTCGATCAGTGAGTAGTAATAATCTCTGACTTTGAAGAACAGGTCAAAGAAGCTAGCCGATCGCATGGTGAATTCCACCTTGTAGCATTTTCTCCCATCATAATACACATATGAAGGAGTCTCTATTGTCGCGCTACCAGCGACTATGGGACCGTAGTTGATGTCATACTTCAACTTTTCGCCGACGGTGAACGCCTTGTTGACGAGAGTGCGAAGCTTGTCTGCTCCTGTGTAAGGTGGAAGTTGGATGATCTTGTTCGTATCGGCCCAGGCTTCTCCAGCTTGTGGAAGATTCCCGGTGACGTACTCATGCATGTTCTGTGAATAACTGCCGCTCTGTCCCTTGACAAGCAATAGCAGAGATACAAACAGCATAACGGCAAATCTCATGCGGACTTCGCCAAGACAAATTTCTGGACCGACCGAAAGACATCCGATATCCGGACTTTTGCCAAATCATCAGTCCCATCGGATGGAGTCAGGATTATTTTCCTGTCAGTGATAGGAGCCCATCTCGTCGGGGTCATTGGTTCATGGTTTGGGTAAATGCCGACGACGGGTGTGCCGACGGCAGCGGCGAGATGGATAGGACCGGTCGAGTTAGACACAAACGCGCCGGCCAACGACAGGAACGCAATGAATTCACGGAGCGAAAAGGCTCCGGCGGCACTGACACAATTTGCGATTCCTCCTGAAACTGTTTCGCAAAGAGACTTCTCCGGAGCAGATCCCGTTACTACTACATTTGTGTCAAGTACACGGGCAATCTCAGCACACAGTTTGTTGAAGTTGTCCGGGCTCCAGTCGGTCGCCGAGCCGCCGCTCCCCGGATGAACCGCGACAAATCGTTCGATCCCATTTCGTCGGAGAAAATTCCTTGCACTTCTGAGAGCTTCGTCGTCAACGCTGAGCTTTGTCTCAATTATACGGGAATTACATCCAAGAGCCTCGGCGAGAGAGAGGTTATATTCGGCTTCGCTTTTTAATGATTCCTTCCTGTGCTCTCGGACTTTATCGCTGTAGAGAAAAGAATACCATCGGTACGCCGTCCCAACACGAACGGGTATGCGGGCAAGGAAGGCGGCGGCGGACAAACGGAAGCGGGGGAAGAGGAGTATGATTGCGTCGGCGCGAAGATGCTTCAGTTTCCTTGTCGTGGTAAGAACTGACTCATTTGGATCGTACATCGTAATGCTGTCAACAGCGTGAAATGAAGAGACAACTTCAACTGTGTAGTCCTGAACAAGCGCAATCAGCTCGCTCTCCGGAAAACACTTTTTGAGTGAAGCAAAAACGGGAAGTGCGAGCACGACATCGCCGATTCTGTCGGTGCGGCTGACTATTATCTTTCTGAATTCACGCAACATTGGAAGCAATATAACCCTGACGCATATTTATATTCAATTTGTGTAACGGGGGGATAACATACCGCAAGTCATGGCTTTATCTTGATGACCTGTTTGTGTATTATGAGCGAAAGTGGAGGAGGACAATCTGATTTCATCTGGTCCCGTGAAAGCGAGTCGCGTCAGTCATTTGACGCTATCTGTCTTAACTGAAGAAAAGGCTATGTGAGTTGCAGGAAGAAAGCCTGAACCTGTTCGAACATGCTACATCACGGCCCCTTGAAGAGCGGGTTCTGAAAGTAAAAGACCTGGCTAGGCTTGCCAAGGAAGTGCTCGAGAGGACTTTCCCATTCGTGATTGTCGAGGGCGAAGTATCGAACTTCAAGCGCCATATGCCTTCAGGTCATCTATACTTCACGTTGAAAGACGATGAAGCGCAGGTACGTTGCGTGATGTGGCGCTCGGATGCAGCTCGTGTCAGGTTTGACGTTAGCGACGGGATGAAGATTCTCGTCAAAGGAAGAGTTTCTCTATACGAGTCTCGCGGTGATTTCCAGCTTTACGCAGTGAGCCTGATGCCTGCGGGACAAGGAGCGCTTCAGCTCGCCTTCGAGCAATTGAGAAAGAAGCTTGAAGAAGAGGGCCTTTTCTCGGAAGAACATAAGAAGCGGCTGCCGGACTTTCCTTCAAGAATTGGGATTGTGACATCGCTGGAAGGGGCTGCCGTCCGTGATATCATCAGCATTATTGACAGGAGGTTCCCCGCGATTGAGCTGGTCATATATCCCGTTAAGGTACAGGGTGACGGAGCAGCGGAAGAAATTGCCGGAGCGATTCGCGACTTCAACAGGTTGTCAAATGTTGATGTTCTCATTGTCGGGAGAGGTGGAGGCAGCCTTGAGGATCTTTGGGCCTTCAACGAAGAGATTGTTGCCAGAGCCATATTCGAAAGTGAGATACCTGTTATCAGTGCGGTGGGGCATCAGGTCGACTTCACGATTTCTGATTTTGTGGCTGACGTGAGAGCGGCTACACCCAGCGCGGCTGCGGAACTGGTTGTTCCTGACAGGCTTGAAGTTGCGACGGGCATTCAGTCGGCGGCTCGCAGTATTGTGCGAGCTGTCGGGCAGAGAATAGAGCGCCTGAGTCTGGAACTGGACAAGCTCAGCCACCACTACGCACTTCGGCAGCCGTCGTCGCTTGTTGATCAGAAGTTGCAGCTGGTTGACGAGTTAACCAGGAGAATGGAAAGCCAGAACCAGCATTTCTTGGAAACGAGATTTCAGAGAATTTCTGCCATCAAATCTCATCTGGATGCCTTGAATCCGAATGCCGTGCTGCAGCGCGGATATGCCTTCGTCGAGAGCTCGCGAGGCATCGTCAGTTCGGTCAGATACATAGAGGCGGGTGATAGTGCGATTATCCATCTGCACGACGGAACATTGGACTCACAAATTACCGGGAAGCATGAGCAAAATCGCTAAACCAAAGGAGAGCCTCGCCTTTGAGGAATCGCTGAAAAGGTTGGAGGAGATCGTCGACGTTCTTGAAACCGGAAATGCGTCGCTCGAGGAATCAGTCAAGTTGTACGAAGAAGGAATGACCCTTGCCAAGTCTTGCATGACGCGGTTGAATGAGGCTAAATTGAAATTGAAGAAAATACAAAAAGAAGCCGGGGGTGCACTTGAGGAATCAGACATTGAAAACTGAATGGAGAGCCGATGGAATATAAGTACCTGTATTCTATAAATGCTCCGGAAGATCTTCGAAAGCTCAGCATAAATGAACTGAAGATTCTTGCGCAGGAAGTCCGGGAATTTCTGATAGATACAATCTCGCAGATCGGTGGACATTTGGGGGCCAGTCTCGGCTCAGTCGAGTTGACAATTGCCCTCCACTATGTTTTCAATACGCCTTATGACCAGCTTGTCTGGGATGTCGGGCATCAGGGCTACATCCACAAGATCCTTACGGGCAGGCGCGACGTGTTCCATACGATAAGACAATTTCACGGCATCAGCGGGTTTCTGAAGCGGTCAGAGAGTCCCTATGATGTCTTTGGAGCGGGGCACGCCAGCACCTCGATATCTGCGGCACTTGGAATCGCGACAGCACGGGACTTCATGAACGAGAAGTTCAAAGTCATTGCTGTGATCGGTGACGGCGCCATGACAGGCGGAATGGCATACGAGGCCATGAACAATACCGGCCTGCTGAAGAAAGATTTGATTGTCGTATTGAACGACAACAGGATGTCGATCGCCCCTAATGTCTGGTCGATCTCTAATTACTTCAGCAGCCTCACAGTTACCGGCGCCTACAATAAGTTCAAGTCGAACGTCTGGGATTTGACGGGGAGACTTGATTCTGTCGGCGACAGGATAAGAAAGGTCGCTGGACGCCTTGAGTCGGGAATGAAGGCTGTTGTGACACCAGGGATGTTGTTTGAGGCGTTGGGTTTCAGATATTTCGGTCCCTTCAACGGCCACAACGTCACGCAGCTCATTACAACTTTCAGAGAAGTGAAGGACTTGAAGGGGCCTCTGCTTGTCCATGTGACCACCGAAAAGGGGAAAGGATATCTTCCCGCCGAAGAAGACAGACAGAAGCTGCATGGCGTGGTGGCGTTCGACAAAGTTACCGGCGAACAATTCAAAAAGGAGGGACCGCCTTCTCTCACGAAAGTCTTCGGGGAAGCTCTCGTAGAGATCGCCAGGAAAAACAATAAGGTGATCGGCGTGACTGCTGCAATGCCCGATGGAACGGGATTGAACATTCTGCAGAAGGAGATCCCGAACAAATTCTTTGACGTCGGGATCGCTGAACAGCACGCGGTGACGTTCTGCGCTGGAATGGCGACGAAAGGGTACATTCCCGTTGCTGCTATTTATTCCACGTTCCTCCAGAGGGCGTTCGACCAGATAATACACGATGTTGCGATCCAACATTTGCACGTAGTTTTCGTGCTTGACCGTGGTGGACTTGTGGGGGCCGACGGGCCGACCCACCACGGCGCGTTCGATTTGTCTTATCTCCGGCTCATTCCAGGAATGGTAGTCATGGCGCCGAAAGACGAGGATGAGCTTCGCAACATGCTTTTCACTGCTGTGAACCATAAAGACTGTCCCATCGCGATGCGTTATCCGCGGGGGAACGCGATCGGACTCCCAAAAAGAGATATGGTGGAGATCCCGATGGGCAAAGGTGAAATACTCCGAACCGGAAGCGACGTCGCCATCCTTGCAGTAGGTCCGATGGTAGGGCACGCTCTTGAAGCTGCTGAAATCCTTGAACGCGAGGGCATCCACGCCGAGGTCGTTAATATGCGCTTTGTGAAACCAGTGGATTCTGAGCTGCTTGAGGAGCTCGCGGGAAGGTTCGATCATCTCGTGACTATTGAGGACAATACGATCATGGGCGGCTTCGGCAGTGCCGTCCTTGAGGCGCTACAGGAAATTGGGAAGCCGACCAGGGTGTTGAACCTGGGACTTCCCGATACATTTGTGGAGCATGGATCGCCCAGCGAACTGTATGAATTGGTCGGCCTGCATCCTGAAGGGATAGCCAACAAAGTGGTTCATTTCATAAATGTCGAGGGCACCTCCTCAAAAGAGTCAGTGCTCGTGAGCAGGTAACGCATGGACGATATCAGGCTGGGGGTAATCGGCGGCGGGGCCATAGCGCAGATCATTCACTTGCCGATCCTGAAGAGAATTAGCGGCGTGAAAGTTGTCGGGCTTGCTGAGCAGGACCGGCAGAAGCTGCAGGTGCTCGGAAGGCAGCACGGGATTCCTGGACTCTATGCGACGGCTGACGAATTGTTGAAAGATCCGGAAATTGACACCGTTGACATATGTTCTTCTACCGACAGTCATTTCGAAATAGCGACGGCAGCGCTAAACGCCGGCAAGAATGTACTGATTGAGAAGCCGCCCACGACAGACCACGCCCAGTGCGAGGCCCTGACGAAGCTTGCAGATGAAAAGGGGAAGATTGTACTTGCGGCGATGAACAACAGGTTCAGGACCGACTTCATGATGCTGAAGAGCTATCTGAGCGACAAACAGCTCGGCGAAGTCTTTTATATCAATGCCGCGTGGCATAAGCACGAGCCGAGCACGAAGATGCGCCTTGAATCAAGGTCCCAATCGAGACGTGGGGTCATGCTCGATCTTGGGGTGGTTTTGATTGACCTGTGTATGTGGCTTCTTGACTTTCCCGAGATCGCCGGCGTGAACGCTGCATTCTTCAGCCGGAGGTTCAAGAAGGTGGAAGATACCGCCCTGGTGACTCTGAGGACGAAGAAAGGGGCCATGATCAGGCTCGACGCCAGCTGGGGACTGCAGCAACCTGACGAGAGCTTCCGGTTCGAGGTCTACGGAACGGGCGGCACCGCGACATTGAGTCCACTGCTTCTGCATCGCAAAGTAAAAGACGAACTCGTCAGCGTTACGCCGGTTCAGAACTCGAAATTTGAGAACGTCTTCAAGAGGAGTTACGAAACAGAATTGACAAACTTCGTCAGATTCCTCAGCGGCGTGAAGGCCGACATGCCCACGATAAGTCAAATGTGCAGAGTGATGAAAGTGGTAGACGCCTCTTACACCTCGGCGAAACGCGAGAACGCGCTGAGGCTGTAGTGCCCACGATTGTGCTGCTGACGGACTTCGGAGGGAAGGACTATTTTGTCGGAGTCATGAAAGGGGTCATCTCTTCGATAAATCCCGTTGCCCGCATCGTTGACCTCACGCACGACATCGAACCGCAGAATATTCAGCAGGCCGCCTTCGCACTTTGGGCTTCCAGGAAATATTTCCCCGATGACACAATCTTTGTTGCTGTCGTTGATCCCGGCGTTGGAAGTGAGCGCAAGATTATCTGCGGGGTGATCGATGGCCAGACATTTGTGGCGCCGGACAACGGTTTGCTCGATTACGTTGTCGCGGAAAGTACCGAAGCGGAGTTACACACGGTGACTAACACGAGACTCTTCCTCAGCAAGGTCAGTACCACATTTCACGGCAGAGATATCTTCGCGCCTGTCGCCGCGCACTTGTCGCGCGGTACGAGAACGAATGAGCTCGGGGAAATATTCAGGTATCCCAAGGTGGAGAGATTCTATAGAGATGTCGTGAGGGGAAGGAACGAAGGAAAGGTTGTCTATCTGGATAGATTTGGCAATATTTCCACCAGCTTCCTCTGGAGCGAGGAGCTGCTGAAAGGCAAGGCCGGTGTCAGGATCGGATCCGAAATTGTCTCCAAGTTCTTTTTGTCTTATTCGGCCTCCGGCACGAAGGGTCTGATCGGCGTCAGAGGAAGTAGCGGTCTTCTCGAGATTGCGGTGAATTTGGGGAACGCGGCAAAGCGAACCAAGTCTTCAATTGGTCAAAAAGTCATTCTTACCTTGAAGTAGATCGCCATGCCCACGAAAGAGGAGATCATGCTCCGTTGCCTGGAGTTAGCCAGGAAAGGACTGGGAAGGGTAAGTCCCAATCCAATGGTCGGTTGCGTTATCATGAAAGACGGCAAGATCGTAGGCGAAGGATTCCACGAGATGTTTGGAGGACCGCATGCAGAGGTCAATGCGATTCGTTCGGCCGGCGCGTCGGTCGATGGGGCGGAAGTGTTTGTCAATCTTGAACCATGCAGCTTTTTCGGAAAGACTCCGCCGTGCGTTGATCTGCTGATTGAGAAACGAGTCGGAAAAGTCTTTGTCGCCATTCCTGATCCTAATCCCAAAGTCAACGGCGAGGGAATACGGAAGCTTCTGAGTGCAGGCATTGAAGTTGAGGTCGGGTTGTTGGCTGAAGAAGCCGCGCGACTGAACGAAGCATTCGTGAAATACATGACGACGGGGTTGCCGTTTGTGACTCTCAAGATCGCTCAGTCTCTCGATGGCCGGATTGCATTGATGAATGGTGAATCCAAATACATAACTTCAGGCGAATCCTTGAAAAGGGTGCACACTCTCAGACTTGAGCACGACGCGGTGCTCGTGGGTGCGGGAACCGTTGCTGCCGATGATCCTTCCTTGACGGTGCGATTAGTCGAAGGAAGATCTCCTGTGAGAGTGATTCTTGACGGGAAACTGACTTCTCCAATCCGTTCCACGATATTTCACGACCAAAAGAGCCATGTGATTCTTTTCCATGCCATGAAACGTGAAGGACGATTCGCGGAAAAGATCAAAGCGCTGGAACAGTTGGGCGTGGAAGTGGTGAAGTTGCGTGGTAACGAGAGGGGCAGGATCAATGTCCGGTCGTTGCTGAAAGCAATTGCCGCTCTTGGGATTGCTTCTGTTTTGGTCGAAGGTGGTGCCGGTGTTTTCTCCGAGTTCATAAGAGCCAAACTGGTTGACAAGCTCCAACTATTTATTGCCCCGACGATAATGGGGAAGGGGATTGGATTTGCCGACGGGATTGAGCTGAGGAGCCTTGCGAGAGCCATCAAGATAAAGAACATACACGCAAGTGAAGTCGGTCCGGACTATCTTGTAACCGGTTACTTCTAGTCACGATGATGTTTTGCCATTTTATGAGGTCGGGAGATGTTCACAGGAATTGTTGAAGAGATCGGAGTATTAAAGGGGATCAAAGGATCCTCTGAAGGGGCAAGAAGGTTCAGGATCGGTTGCAAAATTGTGGCAGCAGATATATCGATTGGGGACAGCCTTTCCGTGAACGGAGTCTGCCTTACGATTGTTGACAAGGTGAGAGGCGAAGTTGACGTGGAAGCTGTCGAAGAGACTATCAGGAAAACTACACTCGGTACTTTGAGAATCGGTGATGGAGTGAATCTTGAGAGAGCGGCGGCGATGAACAGCAGGATCGGTGGTCACCTTGTCCAGGGACACGTAGATGCCACCGGCAAGGTAATGGCAATTGACAAACTCCCGATGAGCTGGATGTTTCGCGTCAGGATTCCGAAGACGCTGATGAAGTACCTGATCCCTGTAGGGAGTGTTGCCATAAACGGCGTGAGTCTGACGGTTGCCGAGAAGCTTCAAGATTCGTTCAGGGTGGCCATTATCCCGCATACATTTGAGAATACCACGTTCAAGTCTCTGCGAGCGGGAAGCCAGGTGAATATCGAGATCGATATGATGGCCAAATATGTGGAAAGTCTTCTGAAGAGATAGTATGGCGCGGAAAATATATTATCGTATTCACGACGATGGTATGAATTTCATATCGAGCGAGGAATGGGATTCTATCAGGTCTCTTCAGCACTGGTACAATTCGGAATTCTTCTGGACCGGTGGCAAGCTTGGCCTCAAGCGCTTCGTTGTATTCCCGAACTATGATGTCGTCGGCGAGGATACGAGAATAATACGCGCGCGGTTTGCCGAGCTTGAGAAGGCTGGATATTCAGAGGAGGAAATCGTGCGCGAGCTCGAAACTCGCAGACTCATTATCGTGAAGCATGGCGGTTACGAGGATGGGATGATAGCCAGCGGTTTCACGAGGGTAGCCGACAACGAATTCAACGCCTTCCTTGTCCTCGATTTTCTCCTGAAAATTTCTCGCATTGCGCGCACAGCGTCGTTCGATGTTTTCGATGAAGGCAGTTTCGTCAAGAGTCACACCATAGAAATAGCGAACGGCGATGTCACGGTCAGAGAAAGCGAAACGCCTTCTGAACTCTACGAGGAGATCCGCAATTCCCGGAGGGTCTTCTCTGTGGTCAACCCGGACAAATATGACGGGCACCCGGAGTTCACAAATCGTGTTAATCAGTTTAATGAGCTCCTGCCACCTGAAAGGGCAAAGGTACTCGAAGACTGGAACTGGCTTGGATACGAAAGCAAAGCCAATTTTGATTTCAATGGAGATGATTTCTTCGGGTTCGATTTGAATCGGAAACTATGTCATCTTTTTTTTACATAAAACAAGGAGGAAGGAATGATTAAGAAACTTGTGGTGCCGATCATGATTGTACTGCTCGGCATGTCAAGCATGGCGAGCGCGAAGATCATGCTTAAGGTCGGTGAGAAAGCTCCGAACTTTGCACTCATGGGCAATGACGGAAAAATGCACAAGCTCAGCGATTATAGAGGCGAGTACGTCGTACTATACTTCTACCCGAAAGACGAGACGCCAGGTTGCACCACTGAAGCATGCAGCTTCAGGGATGATATTTCGACGATCACAAAGGAAGGTGCTAAGGTCATCGGAGTGAGCGTTCAGGGAGTTAAGTCCCATGAGGCATTCACAAAAAAGTATGGCCTCAATTTCCTGCTTCTTGCCGATCCCAACAAGAAGGTCGTGAGGATGTACGGGGTCTACAACGC
>CAZRXH010000023.1:16428-26366 GCA_964603995.1 uncultured Bacteroidota bacterium
TTTGTTAATGTTGAAGTGGAGAAGAGATGTATCCTGCGCAATTTAAAAAAAACAATGAGGAAGAAATCTATCTCAAGTGGGACGATGGCACAGAGTTTACCGTTCCTATGAAATACTTGCGCGACAGGTGTCCGTGCGCATCGTGTGCGGGGGAGTCAGTGTTGTGGCGTGAATACAAGCCTTCGCCTCTCCAGGTGTTATCTCCGGGCAAGTACAACCTGAAGGGGGCGGAAGTGGTCGGAGATTACGCGCTGGCATTGACGTGGGCAGACGGGCATAACACAGGGATCTACGCCTTCGATTACCTCAGAAGAATTTGCGAAGAACATAAGAATAGTCTCGTTATTCCGGGAGAGACAGGCAGGAAGTAAGCGGCTTCGTCACCGAATCCGAAGTATGTTTGGGGCTATCGGTGTGGAGTGAATTTCACGACGTTTCAGGTTTGTGAAAAGAGAGAAGGCGGCAGGCTTTCGCCGTGCCGCCATCCTCTTATTGGGGGAGTGGAGCAAAACTATTTCTGCGGGATTTCAAGCGCGAGGTATTCGCTGACCTTGCCCGTCGTTTTTACACGGAACAGAAGCGCATCGCCTGGCTTGTGTGCATCCACGATCTTCTCCAGATCGCCTGTTGACTTCACAGGCTTATTATCTACGCTTGTGATCAGGTCTCCCTGCTGAATGCCGCGATTATAAGCCTCGCTTGCCGGGGTCACATTTGTGACAAGCACGCCGTTCTTGGCATCATATTTTTCAAGCGCAGCCTTGTCGGCATCCTGGACCGACAGTCCAAGCGAACTCAGGTTAGCTGATTTGCTCGCTCCGGCGCCTGTAACGGCCGCGAACGATTCACCACTTCTCTCTTCAAGAGTGACCGTTTTCTCTTCGGTCTTTCCGTTGCGGAATATCTCTATAGTCGCCTTGTCTCCCGGAGCTTTCGAAGCCACAAGCGCCTGCAGCTGGTTGGCTTGCGAGATTTCGTTGCCGTCGAATTTCAATATGACATCGCCGGGCTTGATTCCGGCCTTTTCTGCAGGAGAGTTGCTCTCGATTGACTGTACCAACACACCTTCAGCTTCTTTCAGGCCGAGGGCTTTTGCCGTTGTCTGGTCGATCGGGCCGATCGAGACGCCAATATACGGCCGAAGCACCTTGCCGTGCTCGATCAAATCTTTCGCAACCCGCTCCGCGATGTTGATTGGAATCGCGAAACCGTATCCTTCATAGCTTCCGGTGTTTGTGGCGATGGCTGTGTTTATTCCGACAACACGTCCTCTGAGATCCACAAGAGGTCCGCCGCTGTTGCCGGGATTTATGACTGCATCAGTCTGGATGAAATCTTCAATTCCATATTTGTTTCGGATGATGTTTATGTTCCGCCCGAGTGCGCTGACGATTCCTTGAGTGACGGTGTAGTCAAGCCCGAACGGGTTGCCGATGGCGACGACCCACTCGCCGACGTGAACGCTGTCGGAGTTTCCGAGAGCTACGTAAGGGAGATCGCTGCCGTCTATTTTTATTACGGCAACATCCGTCGTAGGATCTCGTCCGATGAGTTTCGCATGGAAAGTGCGCTTGTCGATGAGTGTGACTTTGATTCCGTCGTGGTCGGCGCCCTGAACGACGTGATTGTTTGTAATAATGTAACCATCCGGGCTCACTATGACGCCGGAGCCGAGCGCCTCTTCCGGTTCAGGCTTTGACTGCGGCATATTGAAATTGTGAAATGGGAAATCGGGCCCGAAGAAGAACCTGAACATATTGTTAGGTGAGTTCTGACCGTTCGGGACGTTGACAGCTTTGGGGGTTGAGGTGACGCGTATCTGGACCACAGCTGGGGTAACCGCCTTAGCTACCGAAATAAATGCGTCGCTCAGTTCCTGAACTGATGTCGATAGATGCGTGATCGGCGGTGCAGCCGCTCCAAGTTTTACGTTCTTCTTTGAATCGCCAATCTTCCCGAATGTAAGACCCATGGTAAGGACGAAGACCGCAGCCACCACGCCGAGAGCTCCGGCTCCGTAAATTAGTTTCCGTTTTATTAGCTCTGCCATTTGTTTTCTCCTTTTTGCTGGAATAATATTGCCATGATCCGATGAAACGACAATTAAAACGAGATGAAAAGATTTTCACATTCTCAGCACCCGTGTGCCGGAGCACCAAATTATCAATTGAATATGTAGGCGGCGGGTTCTATATTTTAGAAAATTTAACACCAAGGAATCATGAACGAAGGCAAAATCGTACAAATCATCGGCCCGGTTGTCGATGTGGCATTTGAGAACGGACATCTTCCGAAAATCTTGAATGCACTTAACATCTCAAGAAAAAATATTGACGGATCTGAAGAAGACTTAGTCGTTGAAGTCCAGCAACACTTGGGAGAAGACACGGTCAGAGCGGTGGCGATGGATACGACGGACGGTCTGGTGCGCGGTATGAAGGCCGTGGATACCGGCGGACCGATAAAGATTCCGGTCGGGCCTGAGGTTCTTGGCAGAATGGTGAACGTCATAGGGAAGCCGATCGACGGCAAGGGTGGACTCGTTACGAAAGAGGAATATCCGATACACAGACCTGCTCCGAGGTTTGAGGATCTGAGTGCACAGAAAGAGATGTTCGAGACCGGGATCAAGGTCATCGACCTTCTCGAGCCTTATTCGAAAGGAGGCAAGACAGGCTTGTTTGGCGGAGCGGGGGTCGGGAAGACGGTCATAATTCAGGAGCTGATACATAATATTGCCACGCAGCATGGCGGTTACTCCGTTTTCGGTGGAGTGGGTGAAAGAACGCGCGAAGGAAATGACCTCTGGATTGAGATGAACGAGTCGGGTGTTATCGGAAAGACCGCGCTTGTCTTCGGTCAGATGAACGAGCCGCCTGGAGCGCGTCTGCGCGTAGGACTGGCGGCTATCACGCTTGCAGAGTATTTCCGCGACTCCGAGGGGAAGGACGTGCTGGTGTTTATAGACAACATTTTCAGATTCACTCAGGCAGGCTCCGAGGTGTCGGCGCTTCTCGGACGAATGCCTTCGGCTGTGGGCTATCAACCTACGCTCGCCACCGAGATGGGGCAACTTCAGGAACGCATTACGTCCACGAAGCGAGGATCGATTACATCAGTGCAGGCCATCTATGTCCCAGCCGACGATCTTACCGATCCCGCGCCTGCAACTACCTTTGGACACCTGGATGCTACCACAGTTTTGAGCCGTCAGATAGTTGACCTTGGCATCTACCCCGCTGTGGATCCGCTCGACTCCACCTCCAGGATACTTGATCCGAATATTGTTGGTCAGGAGCACTACCGCGTTGCGAAAACAGTGAAAGAGATACTGCAGACTTACAAAGACTTGCAGGATATCATAAACATCCTCGGTATTGACGAACTCTCGGATGAGGACAAACTCACCGTCTCGAGAGCGAGAAAGATTCAGCAATTCCTCTCGCAACCGTTCTCCGTCGCTGAAGCCTTTACGGGGAGAAGAGGGAGATACGTGAAACTCGGGGACACGATTGCAGGTTTCAAGGCCATCATCGAGGGCAGGTGCGACGAGTGGCCGGAGAGCGCCTTGTACATGGCAGGCACGATCGACGAGGCGGAAGAGCAGGCGAAGAAGCTTCAGGCCGCGTAATGGCTGACCAGAGCGAAGTTGCCGTCGGCAGTCTTTTTAGCCTGCAGATAGATACGCCTCAGAAGGAAGTTTTTTCCGGGGAAGTTGAATCGTTCACGGCGCCCGGCTCTGTCGGCTCATTCCAGATCCTTCGTGACCACGCCCCATTTCTCACGACGATTGAGGTCGGAGTAGTCAAGCTTGTCGATCAGACAGGAAACGAATCCATCTACTCGACGAGCGGCGGATTTGTCGAGGTCAATCACAACAAGGTAACGTTTCTTGCCGGGACGCTCGAGCGAAAGGAAGATATTGACATCGAGAGAGCCAGGGCGGCGAAGCAGCGCGCGCAGGAAAGGTTGGAGAAGAAGGAGCCAGGTACCGATGTTGCCAGAGCACAGGCCGCTCTCGCGAGGGCTCTTAATCGTTTGAAGGTCGCTGGAAAGTAAGAAGGACTCATATCAGACACGAGACAATTCCCGTGTCCGCATTCCTTTCTTGTTTCGAGCACCATCCAAAGCTAAATTTACCGGCGAGGAGAAAAAGTGGTTAAGATTGCGCTAATTGTTTTATGTGCTTGCACGATCGGTGTGATGGGATGCTCGGCAGGAAACGAGGCGGTTAAATCCCCGGCGACTCAGGAACCTGAGCCTGATTTGGTTGCGAAGGATCCGAACTATCGGACAGCAATGGACCATTTCATTTCCGGCAATATTAATGACGTGAAGGGTGAGTTTGCGCAGGCCATCCTCGACTACCAGGATGCTCTTCGATATTACAAAGACGCTTCCATTTATGACGCGATGTCTCAGGATTACATCCGGCTGAACAAGGCGAGTCTCGCCGTCGAGCAGTCGAAAGCCGCCATCGCTCTTGAACCTGGTAACATAAGTTATCGGAGGACTCTCGCCCAGGCATACCTTGCCAGCTTTGATATAGATAGTGCCAGGATTCAGTTTACCAAGATCCTTGCTATCGACAGCACGAATGTGGAAGATATCCTTGTGCTTGCCCAGTTGTACCAGAGAGATGACCCGAACAAGGCCGCAGAGTTGTACGAGAGAGCGCTGAGACTCCAGGGACCCGATCTTCCTACGATGATGCAGCTGGTGAGGATTTACAGCAGCACGAATCAGTTTACAAAATCCATCGATGTAGTGAAACGAATGCTTGCGGTCGATCCTTCGAGTGTACCCCTGAGGGAAATGCTCGCCGACCTCTACCTCCAGGTCGATAAGAACAGTGAGGCTCTTGAGATTCTCAAGAAGCTCATGAGCGAGACGAAGAACAATTATAACTTGATGGCACGGGCGGCGACAGCATATCTGAGGATGAGGGACTTCGCCAGTGCGGACAGCCTGCTTGATACGATTTTCACTTCGGATTCGACGCGTGCAGATGCCAAGTTTGCGATAGGGCAGTTCTACCTCAACGAGATGCAGCATGATTCATCGGTTGTGCCTTTTGCCGAGCAGATATTCGCCAGACTTCTGACACTTTATCCAAACGACGCCCGGTCGTATTTTATGGCAGGACTTGGCGCTTCGTACTCCGGCAAAGACTCCGCGGCCGAAGTATATCTTAAGAAGTCGATCGCAATCGACTCGACAAACTCCGAAGCATGGCAAGCCCTCGGCATCTTATACTACCAGAACAAGGAATACGGCAAGATGGCATCCGTGATGTCGAAAGCATCTGAAATTTTTCCCGACGACTACCGGATAAATCTGTTCCTTGGGTTGGCGTTCAACCAGGCAGGGAAGAATGCAGAGGCGGTGAAACCGCTAGAGAAGGCAATTTCAATCAAACCTACCGACACCGATGCTTTGAGCACACTTGGCCTCGTTTATGAATCGCTGCACAGATACGACGATGCATACAGGATTTACGAGACGGCTCTGAAACTGGATGCGAAGAACTCACTCATACTGAACAACTACGCATACAGTCTCTCGGATCGCGGTCTGGAACTCGACAAAGCATTGAAGATGGCAGAGCTTGCCATCAAGCTTGATCCGAACAACAGCGCATATCTCGATACGATCGGCTGGGTATATTTCAAACTCGGAGATTACCGGAAAGCGGCTTCCTATGTTGAGAAGGCTCTGTCTGTGAGGCTAAAATCCGACGGCTCAGCAGCCACGTTGGAAGAACATCTTGGCGACATATATGAGAAACTAGGAGATAACGACAAGGCGATTGAGCAATGGGAAAAAGCACTGCGCGATAACCCGAATAATACTGGCTTGAAAGTGAAGATCGAGAAAGCGAAGACTTGAGCCGACTCTTCATTTTCCTGCTGCTGGCCGGTCTGTTCGCGGGATGCGCTGGGACCTCCAATCTTGATCTGTCGGGCGTCACTGCGCAAAAAGTCGCCGACGAGATACACATGCAGTCGACTTCAATTCACACCTTCTCTACCACCGGATACGGAAGCTTTGAGACCAGACAGGGAAACTATACTGCGAGTTTCAGCATGTCGATACAAAGACCTTCCTCCGCAACTGTAAGTCTTTACGGACCGTTCGGCATAAAGGTCGCGCAGGTCCGGCTTACGAACGATACTCTCCTTGTCTACAATAGTATCCGAAATGAAGTGTTCATGGGAAAGCCTACTTCGACAAACATTCGCAATCTCCTGATGATAGCATCGAATGGCACTTCCTTCACGGATTTGTTGCTCGATTTGATGGTGCCAACCGGGAATCTGGAGAATGCGCAGTCGTCCATGCACTTCGACGGCAGGACAGTTCGTTTCACCTATGTCAGTCGGGACACTGTAGAGAAATATATCGTTGACGGCAAGTTCATGCGCACAAAAGACTACGAACGAATCGTCGACGGTGAGACCGTCATGAGAATACAGTACTCTGATTTCAAGACCATAGGCAGAATTAGTTTCCCGAGGAGCGTGTCCTTTGAAGATCTGAGGCATGGAGTATCGGCGAAGCTGTACTATCAGGACGCTGCTCTGAACGATAAAGAGAGTGTTGAATTCAGTATTCCGTCCGATGCGAAGGAAGTCATTCTTAACTGACATCATAGCCCTGTCGGTTTCTTTCCTGGTTCTGGCTTCGGCTCCTGTTACGGAACAGAACAAGCCAAAGCTGAGCACGAAGAAGAAGGAACTGTCCCGGCTCCGAGGGAACATCAGGCTTTACGAGAAGAGACTTGCCGAGAGCAACAGGAAGGAATCGGTTTCGCTCGCGATGCTGGACAATCTGGAGAAGCAGAACCTGAAGACGCGTCAGATGATTAAGAACATTTCAGACCAGATGGCCCTCAATTCCGCCAATATTGCTTCCGTGGAGCAGAGAATTAACAGTGTATCGTCGCGCCTGGACGATCTGACGGGCCAGTACGCTCGCTTCGCAAGAAGTTTCTACGAACAGGGAAGAATGCACGACCTGGAGTTGATTCTCACATCGTCATCTATCAATGAAATGCTGGTGCGTTACGAATACCTGAAGAGGTTCTCTGACCAGACGAAGCTGGACCTCAATTCCATAACAACTGAGAAGGACAAGCTGACTGAGTTGAGAAGCCAGCTCAACAATCGGCTCAAGCAACAACAGGGGCTGCTCGACAGTAAGAGTGTTGAAGAAGGGCGACTCGCGTCAAGGATTGCTCAGCACAAGACGGTCATCGGACAACTCCGGAAGAATAAGAAGGTGTATGCCGAGCAGCTGCGACGCTCGCAGAGTGCCGCGGCCGAGATGGAAGAACTCATACGGAGACTGATAGCCGAAGAGGTGCGGAAAAAACAGGAAACCAACAAGCACGCCTATCGTGCTTATGACAACCACCCGCCTTCCATGATGTCAGAGAGTATAACGGGCCTGAAGGGACATCTCCCATGGCCCGTAAGCAGGGGAAGAGTCGCTGCGAAGTTCGGCGAGCAAGAAAATCCTCTACTGAAAACAATTACCTTGAATTACGGAATTGACATTTCGGTTCCTGAGAATTCACAGGTCAGAAGCGTGGCCGACGGCGAAGTATCGAGAATCTTCTGGCTTCCCTCCTACGGCAATCTTGTCATAATAAACAACTACAACGGTTTGAGGACTGTCTACTCACATCTCTCAGACATTTTCGTCAAGGAAGGAGAGAAGGTGAAGGCAATGGAGCCGATTGGGACTGTCGGAGAGTCTCTCGGTGGATCCATCCTGCACTTTGAAGTCTGGCTGAACACAAACAAGCAGGATCCGGAGACGTGGCTAAGCAAAAGATAGAAGCCGGTTCGAGATTCGGAGAGTTTCTTTATTCCTATGTTTTCATAAACATCATGTATGCGCTCTATTTTGTTTTGTCTCTATTCAACGAAAAGGTGCGGAGAGGGCTGAGGGGAAGAAGGGGACTGTTCAAGAAGCTTGAGAGCAGGTTGTCCGCCATACCGGAGGATAAACGTGTCTGGTTCCACGCATCTTCGCTGGGTGAATTCGAAGGGGCGAAACCGATAATAGAGATTCTCAAGGAATCCGGATACAGCATCATCGTCTCTTTTTTCTCTCCTTCGGGATATGAGTATTCCAGGAACTATCCTGGCGCCGACGTTATCACTTACATTCCTATCGACAGCAGGAAGAACGCCCGCCGATTCGTGGAGCTGGTTAAGCCATGCGTCGTAGTCATAATGAGATATGATTTGTGGATGAACCATCTCCAGGCTGCAAGGGAGATCGGTGCGAAAATAATCCTCGCTGATGCGACATTCCCAGTGAAGACATTCCATCGGGCAAGCTTCGTGAGAGATTTCTACCGCAGGCTCTACAGGCTTCCACATGCTATTCTCGCAACCACAGCAGAACACAAGAAAATGTTCGACTTCTTTCTCGGTTCAGACGTGGCGACCGTGGCCGGAGATACGCGCTTTGACCGGGTATACAACAGAAGCATTTCGAACAACATGGCACAGAAGCTCCCCTTCACGATCGATAAGTCTAAAAGGACCGTGCTTGTCCTGGGCAGCACATGGCGCCAGGATATTGAAGTGCTTGAGGCAGGGATGAAGAGGTTGCTTCGAAAATTTCCTGACATGACCATCATAATAGTCCCGCATGAACCGACTACTGAAGAGGTAAATCGCCTGCGGACTGAGTTTCCCGGGGCAAGGGTGTTGTCGGAAGTCAGGGAAAAGGACCCAGGACCATTCTCGTTCGTGATTGTGGATCGTGTGGGGATTCTCACTCAATTGTATGTTTTCGGCGACATTGCTTATGTCGGCGGCGGATTTGGCGCCGGAGTGCACAGCGTACTCGAGCCGGCTGTGTATGGGGTGCCTATAGTCACCGGCCCGCGTATTGAACGCTCCGACGAAGCCGTGCAGCTGATGGAGGCCGGAGCTCTGTTCTTCGTGAAGGATCCTGCAGGTGCCCACAGAAGATTTCTGAGGTTGTTGGAGGACATCGGTGCGAGAAAGAAGGCCGGAAGAATCGCAAGAGATTTCGTCGATCGACACCTTGGAGCCTCAGAGGCGATATCTACAAAAGTAAAGGAGATGTCCAATGGAAGATTTTCGTAGAATCTTCCATACTCAGTCAATAAATTACACTGCCCCATTTCAAGTACCGGCAGTTGCCGGTATCCTGAGCGTATTTCGGAATAATTTTCGAGTGCATTCGAGAAGATAATGTGCAGTCCGGGCAAGCTCATGCACGAGTTGAGTGGACTGTCATATTCATTGTTTCTACCATAGATATTAACGGAGAACGGCGGAAATGAAATTATCGCTGCCGAATATTTTGCCGAAGATCTTTCCCACTGTGAAATCCGGTGCCAACCGGATTGACCTGTCGCCTCAGCTTCTCAAGGCTTCAACGAGCACAGCATCTGAATTATATGTAAATCACGGAACCTCGCCTGAAGGCCTCACGACCGAAGAAGCTGAACAAAGGTTTGAGGAATATGGAGCCAACGTTGTCGTTCGCGAGCACAGGAACGGCTGGATAAAACTCCTCGTCAATGCAGTAGTAAATCCGTTGGTAATTCTTCTTGCTATCCTGGGGACGATTTCATTTCTGACGCAGGATATTGAGACGGCCGTTATCATAGGCTCCATGGTATTGATGGGCATTGTTCTGAGGTTTGTTCAGGAGTATCGTGCCGACACGGCCGCTGCGAAGTTAAAGGCGATGATCCACGTTACTGCGACAGTATTGCGCGACGGTGATCCGAAGGAAATTCCTCTTGCCCAAATTGTTCCAGGCGACATCGTGAAGCTCGCGGCGGGGGATATGATACCCGCAGATGTTCGGCTCGTTGCCGCGAAAGATCTGTTTATCATCCAGAGCAGTCTTACGGGTGAGTCTCTTCCTGTGGAGAAGTTTGA
>CAZRXH010000023.1:26466-27548 GCA_964603995.1 uncultured Bacteroidota bacterium
CACTGTGACGTGGTTCAGAACGAAGATGACGATGTTCTGATGATGGCGTATCTCAATAGCCATTTCCAAACGGGTTTGAGAAATATTCTTGACCGCGCGATCCTTGCACGGAAAGAAATACATGAACAGCTTCACATACCTGAACACAAAAAAGTCGATGAAATACCGTTCGATTTCTCGCGCAAAGTAATGTCGGTTGTCGTCGAGCTCCCCGATGCCAAGACCCGGATGATCACAAAGGGAGCCCCGGAAGAGATTTTCAAGAGAAGCACGGACTTTGAGTTGGATGGGGAAATTCATCCTATAGATCCTGTTCTCATCGCCGATCTGAAGGAAGAATACGAGAGACTGAGCAGCGACGGGTTTCGTGTTCTGGCCCTGGCATACAAGGATCTTGAGCGAAAGCAGGCATATACGAAGGACGACGAGAGCGGGATGATCCTGAAGGGGTATCTCGCATTTCTCGACCCGCCGAAAGAGACCGCGTCACCAGCTATCCAGGCACTGCAAACCCACGGAGTCGCCGTCAAAGTGTTGACCGGTGACAACGAATTGGTGACGAAGAAGATTTGCAGCGAAGTCGGGCTTGCAGTTGACCACTTGCTGTTGGGCAGTGAAGTTGCACAGATGTCGGATCAGAAGCTTGCTGAAGCTGCCGAGAAGACGACGGTCTTTGCACGTCTCTCACCTTCCGATAAGCAGCGTATCGTCAAGGCGCTCCAGGCAAAAGGACACGCCGTCGGATTTATGGGAGACGGCATTAACGACGCACCTGCATTACGCGCTGCCGACGTCGGCATCTCGGTCGATTCTGCCGTGGACATTGCGAAGGAATCTGCCGATGCCATCCTGCTTGAGAAGAGTTTGATGGTGCTGGAAGAAGGAGTCATTGAGGGAAGAAAAGTCTTTGCCAATATTCTGAAGTATATCCGGATGGGCGCGAGCTCCAACTTCGGAAACATGTTTAGCGTTTTGGGTGCCAGTGCGTTCTTGCCCTTCCTTCCGATGTTGCCCGTCCAGATACTAGCCAACAATCTTCTGTACGACATTTCTCAGACTTCAATCCCTACGGACGATGTGGA
>CAZRXH010000023.1:27648-34915 GCA_964603995.1 uncultured Bacteroidota bacterium
CCAACAATCTTCTGTACGACATTTCTCAGACTTCAATCCCTACGGACGATGTGGATCCTGAGCAGGTGGCGAAACCACGACCGTGGTCAATTGGAGAATTGTCACGGTTTATTCTGTTTATTGGTCCTATCAGCTCCATTTTCGATTACTCGACTTATTTCATGATGCTCTATCTCTTCAATTGCTGGAATCCGGTGCGGGCATCGCTTTTCCAGACAGGATGGTTTGTTGAATCTCTTCTCACTCAAACCCTGATCATTCACGTAATCAGGACGAACAAGATTCCGTTTCTTCAGAGTCGTGCAAGCTGGCCGTTGATGCTGACCAGTGCTGTGGTGATGGGAATTGGCATCTGGCTTCCGCACTCTCCTTTCGCGGCCGCACTCGGCTTCGTGGGACTGCCAGCCTTGTATTGGCCGCTTATTGTCCTGACCTTGCTTTGTTATGTCGTCCTGACACAACTTGTGAAAAACTTTCTCCTGAAAAGAAGCTGGCTATGATTGACATGAGTCTGGGATCATATGAAGCCGGATTCCCTTTCCGCGGAGTCCGATCGGCAGAAGTCTGCAGAGACGCGATTCATCTCTAAACAAAAACGATAGCCTCTGACATCGAAAGGATTTATGGATAAACCGTTTCATATTGCTACTGCAAAGGACATACTCGAAGGAAAGGTGACCGATGTCTATTTCCAGCGGGCATTGGAAGTTCTGAATTCAAAAAACATCCGCAAGTCCGTCAAGGCGGAATTTGTTGTGAAACGATTCCCGAAGAACTACAGGTGGGCCATCCTCGCGGGACTGGATGAAGCGACGGCGCTATTGAGCAATCTCCGCGTGAAGGTGAAAGCAATGCCGGAGGGTTCTGTATTCTATCCAGGTGAACCGGTAATGGTGATCGAGGGACTATATCAGGATTTCGCGGTACACGAGACGGCTGTGCTCGGTTTTCTCTGTCAGGCGTCAGGCATTGCCACTAAAGCGGCCCGGGTCCGCGTCGCCGCAGGAGACAAGCCGGTCGTTCATTTCGGAGCAAGGCGCATGCACCCGGCAATCACTCCAATGATCGATCGGAATGCCTATGTTGGAGGCTGCGATGGCGTAGCGACTCTCGCAGGTGCCGAAGTGCTTGGCACACAGGCGACCGGTACGATGCCGCATTCCATGATTCTCCTTTTCGGCGATACGATCGAAGCGGCAGAAGCTTTCGACCAGATAATTGATCCAATGGTCCAGAGGACTGTTCTCATCGATACTTTTCGCGACGAGAAGTTTGAATCGATTGCTGTGGCCGAGGTGCTGGGAAAGAGACTGTTTGCGGTTAGGCTTGATACTCCCGGTTCACGACGCGGCGACTTCCTGGCGATTTGCAGGGAGGTGCGTTGGGAGTTGGACATCAGGGACTTCAAACATGTTAGGATACTTGTAAGCGGCGGGGTCGATGAGTTTTCGATAGAGAGACTAAACGAGGTCGTCGATTCCTATGGCGTCGGGACTTCGATAAGTAGTGCGCCGCCACTCGACTTCGCAATGGACATTGTCGAAATTGAAGGGAAGCCGGTCTCCAAGCGCGGGAAGTTGGCGGGCGAGAAGCAAGTGTTCATCAACAGGAAGAACGGGAAGCGATATATCGACCTTTCTTCAAAGAAGCCCGGGACGGGGTTCGTTCCGCTCCTTGCTTCGAGACTCGATATGGGAAGATTTCTCTTCAGGCCGCCGGAACACGACGAGATCAGGAAGTATGTTCTAAAGCAGATAAAGGACTACAAGTTAGAAATTGAACCAGAAGCTGAGCGGAGTTGAATTCACTGACCTTATTGCTGAGACACTTGGTCATAGCCTCAAGAATGCGGAGTTCGTGGCAATACTCTTCGAGACGTGTCAATTGGAAGGGAAATCATCGACATTTAAGGATCTGGCCTTCCATGCGAAGAGTTTCCAGAAGATCGCCCGCCTTCTGACAACTGATAAAGTTGGCGAAGACGCAAAGCTGAAGGCAAGGGCGGAACTTGAAGGGGCGCTCAAGAAATTCTCAGGAGTTCTTGAGAATGTTCTTTCGTGGTTGCCTAAGGAGAAACGAGAGGCTTTCCATGCGGAGTTCCTCCTGCCGACGCCGGACTCATTTCTGAAATTGCGAGGGCTCCTGGATGACTTCGCAAGGGTGAAGGATTTCTACCTCATTGAGCGTGACAAGGGCAGTATGAGTTGAACATAGAGCCGAAGCTGACAACGAACGAAGAGGCGCCGCAGCAGAACACAAACCAGATTGTCGACGGGTAATGAGACACTATGCGGGGAGTGAGTGCCTGACAAGAAGTCTACCGGCAATCTCGTCCGAAACAGTGAATCCCTTCCTTGTCAGAAGTAACTTACCTCCCTTGATGCGACAATAACCAGCCGCTGCGATTTCTGTTGCAAGGCCGGAATCGATGGTGAATCCGAATCTATCGGCGAGTTCGCTTTGGTCCAGGACCCCCTGGCGGAGGTGGAGAAGGAGGTACTCGTCGAGCATCTGCGAGCGGGTCAGGGTCTCCTTCGCGGAAACAGGGACTTCACTCGACTTCAGAGCCGCAATGTAATTAGCCAGGCTTGAAACATTCCACCATCTCTCTCCACGAATGTAAGAGTGCGCGCTCGGACCAAACCCCGCGTACTCCTCCGCGTTCCAGTATTTCAGATTATGCCGGCATTCGAATCCGGGCCTGGCATAGTTCGAGACTTCGTAATGCGAATAGCCATGAGCTTTCATGGAATCCATAACATGTTCGTACATTTCTGCCTGAGTAGATTCCTGAGCGGGTGTAACCTCACCCTTCGCAACCGAGGCTGACAACGGAGTGCCCGGTTCGACTATCAAACTGTATGCGGAGATGTGGTCCGGGACAAGCGAGAAAGCCTTCTCCAGATTGGCGAGCAGTCGTTCTTCGGACTGGCCGGGGAGCGCATAGATGAGATCGATGTTGATGTTTTCGTAGCCCAATTCACGAGCGAGTCCAATCGCGTCGACGGCATCCTCCGAGTCGTGGATTCTCGAGAGGAATTTCAATTCATCTTCAAAAAAAGACTGAACGCCGAAACTCAGCCTGTTTGCTCCCAGGCTGCGATAGTCAGATATATATTTCCTGTCAATCGCCCCGGGATTGCATTCGATTGTGAACTCCGGTTCGTTCGAGAGTTCGAATGCCTTGTGGATTGCCGTCAAAATCCGTTCAAGCTCAGCTGGGGTCAGCAGAGAAGGCGTGCCTCCGCCAAAGAAAATGGTATCGGCGGCAAGCCGTGTGTGTGTCTCGGAGAAGAGAGCTATCTCCTGCACAATAGCGTCAACGAACTGTCCGCGCTGTGAATGGTTCTCTAGAGAATAGAAATCGCAGTAAAAGCATTTCTTCTCACAGAATGGGATGTGGACGTAAATCCCTATTCCGGAGCTCGCGGATACTACTTTGCCAGAAGCCCGATCCGCTGCCATCTGACCGATGCGATTTTCTCGGGAAGATCATACCACGGATCATGGATATTCCACGACCAGTAAACAATCGTCGCTTGCCCGATAATATTGTCATCGGGGACAAATCCCCAGAACCTGCTGTCAAGACTGTTCTCGCGGTTGTCTCCCATCATGAAGTAGTAGTTATGCTCCACGGTGTAGTGCTGTGTCGGCATTCCATCCACCAGAACCGAAGAGCCGCTGGCGGAACACGAGTGTCCTTCACGTTCGATGAATATCTGCCAGGCAGCAATGTCCCCAGGATTGAGTGAAACCACTTCACCTTTCCACGGGACGACAACCGGACCGTAGTTGTCCTGGTTGAAGTTGGAACCCTCGGGGAATATGCCCGGTTGGGGATAACCCTTAGGAAAGAGCGGAAACGGTTCGAACTTCACGTTCGGTGGGTAGGAAACCATTTCGCCGTTGACATAGAGGACTCTATTCACTACGCGGATTGTGTCGCCCGGTACGCCGACGCATCGCTTGAGGTAATTCTCGTGAATTGCCGGCTTGACTTCATTCCTGTTCCCAGGCCAGTCAAAACAGATGATGTCACCACGGTGTGGGGAAGACAAGCCAGGAAGCCTGAAATGCGGAATACGTAGCTCGGTAAATGGGAGATAACGCGGAGTGGTTCCTCCGTAGACGACTTTGTTAATGAAAACATAGTCACCGGTCATGATGGTGTTTTCCATTGACCCGCTCTCGACGCCATATCCCTGCACGACGAATGTGATCACAAAGAGAGTTATGAGAATCGGAGAAAGCAAGCCGGATCTAAAGCTCAGTCGAGCATGTACCACGGTCCGAGTCCGCCGTCCGGATGAAGCCATCGCATTTCCTCCTGCTTGAGTTATCTAATCAACATCCCTATTCTTCCCCAGCGGATGCTTCCAAGTTTCGCAAAGGCATCGTAGAATGGGATGTCGGGGTTCCATGACCAATAAACTATCATCGCTTCGCCGACAATGTTCTTGAATGGTACAAATCCCCAAAACCTGCTGTCCAGGCTATTCTCCCGGTTATCGCCCATCATAAAGTAGTAGTTGTGCTGGACCGCATAGTCTTTCAAAGGTTTATTATCGACATATACCGTAGTATCACGAAGATTGCATGTGTGCCCCTCGCGATCGATGAAGATTCTCCATTTCAGGAAATTCCTTTTCGATAAATGAATTATCTCCCCCTTCTTTGGAACCACGATAGGACCGTAGTAGTCCTCGTTCCAATCTGAGCCTTCAGGAAATATCTGCGGGTTCGGATAACCTTTCGGCATAACTGCATACGTGTCAAATTTTACTCCAGCAGGGAACGGGACGAGTTTACCGTTCACATAGACGACCCTATCGATCACCTGCACGGTGTCACCGGGGGTACCTATGCAGCGCTTGATGTAGTTTACAGGTTCAGGAGGTTTCACTTCGTCACGGTTTCCTGGCCATTCGAACACCACTACGTCGCCGCGCTGTGGACGCCTGAGCGGAGGGAGCTGGAAATAGGGAATTGAAATATCGGTGAAGGGAAGGTACTGAAGACTCTTCGAGCCGTAAATAAATTTGTTGACTAACAGGAAGTCACCAACCAGAAGCGTGTTCTCCATTGAACCGGTCGGGATGCGGTACGCTTCCACGACGAAGATCTTGAGGAGCAGAGCTACGATGATCGCGAAGACGAACCCTTCGATGGAATCACGGAGTCTCCTCTTGGGAGTCTTCTGGTTTTTCTTTTGTCCTTTTTGTCCCGCAGAACGGGGCGCTGTCGGTTGGTTCAATTTCTCTTCTCCATGATTCTATGGCTCACTCTTCATCGTTTAGTGAAAGTACGGCGAGGAAAGCTTCCTGCGGAACCTCGACCCTGCCTATTTGCTTCATACGTTTTTTGCCTTCTTTCTGTTTCTCAAGGAGTTTTCGCTTCCTTGTTATGTCACCACCGTAGCATTTGGCAATGACGTTCTTCCTGATCGGTGATATACTCTCTCTGGCGATCACCTTGCTCCCGATGGCAGCCTGTATCACAACCTCAAAAAGCTGCTTCGGAATCAGCTTGCGCAACCGCGAGCTGAGCTTCCTTCCCCAGTCGTATGCCTTGTCTCTGTGAACTACCGAGGACAACGCATCTACGACATCGCCGTTGAGAAGAATGTCGAGTTTCACAAGATCGGATTCACGGTTGTCGAGGTACTCATAGTCGAACGAGGCGTATCCGCGCGTCATCGATTTCAGCTTGTCGAAAAAGTCAAAGACTATCTCGGCGAGTGGCAACTCAAAACGTATGTCGGCGCGCCTCGGGTCTATGTAAGTCGTGTTCTTGTACACGCCTCTGCGGTCCATGCATATTTTCATAACGTTTCCAATGAACTCAGATGGGCATATTATCTGGGCGGTCACATAGGGTTCCTCGATATGATCTATCTCCGCCGGTGAAGGCATTGCGGCGGGATTATCAACGAGGAGAACTTCACCGGATGTTTTGACTACTTTGTACTCAACGTTGGGAACGGTAGTTATGATTGTCTGATCGAACTCTCGCTCGAGCCGTTCCTGAACGATCTCCATGTGGAGGAGGCCGAGGAAGCCGCACCTGAACCCGAATCCGAGAGCCGTGGATGTCTCCGGTTCGTAAAGGAGTGATGCGTCGTTAAGCTTGAACTTCGCAAGCGCATCACGCAATTCTTCGAAGTGTTCGCTCTGAGCCGGATACAACCCGCTGAACACCATCGGCTTAACCTCTCGATAACCTGGGAGCGGCGCATCGGCGGGATTCGTGCTGTTCATGACTGTATCACCAACCCGCGTCTCAGTCAGTTCTTTCACTCCGGCGATCAGGTAACCGACGTTGCCGGCCTCCAACTCGCCTGCGGGGACTCGCTCCATTCCGAGCACACCGATCTCCTCCGCAGTGAAGACTTTGCCGGTCTTGTGAAAAAGGACCTTGTCGTTGGTGCGAAGCGCCCCGTCGATTATGCGGATGTACGTGACCACGCCCCGGTACGAGTCATACTTCGCGTCGAAAATCAGTGCACGGAGTGGAGAGTCGGGTGAGCCGGTCGGAGGCGGAGTCTTCGCGACTACCGCCTCGAGAATCTCATCTATGCCGATCTTTGCCTTTGCACTGGCGAGCAGAATCTCATTCTCACTGCATCCGATCAGGTCGACCAATTGTTTCTTCACATCATCGACCATAGCACTCGGAAGGTCAATCTTGTTTATTACCGGTATGATCTCAAGCCCGGCGTCTATAGCAAGATACACATTGCTTATGGTCTGAGCTTCGACGCCCTGCGACGCATCGACCACGAGGATCGCACCCTCACAGGCAGCGAGAGACCTGGAGACTTCGTACGAGAAGTCTACATGGCCCGGCGTGTCGATGAGATTGAGAGTATACCGCTGGCCATCTTGCGCCTTGTAGTTCATCTGGATTGCGTGGCTTTTGATCGTGATGCCGCGCTCCCGTTCGAGGGGCATGTCATCGAGGATCTGGTCGACCATTTCGCGCTCGGTTATTGTGCCGGTCCGTTCGAGCAGTCTGTCGGCCAGGGTGGACTTGCCGTGATCTATGTGGGCGATTATACAGAAATTTCTGATCAGTTGGGGAGAGAGACTCATTATTTGCGGTTAATTCAATTCATCTTTTTTGTGAAATAATATACAGAAATCGGTAGGGTTTATCAATTTATGAGATTGGAAATGGGGATTTACAAGAACGTGCGGAAGACTAACAGGCACTTGTTGCTGGAGACGACAGACCCTGCAATGATGCCGCCAGGGATGAGACACTT
>CAZRXH010000024.1:0-34850 GCA_964603995.1 uncultured Bacteroidota bacterium
TTGTGGAAAAGGCAAGGTGGATCGATCTTCCGGGCGTTGCCTGGTTCGGACGTGTAGCGGTTGACTACTTTCTTGGAATCGATGGTCTGAGTCTCCCGATGGTTATGCTGACGGCGTTGATCTCCTTCGTTGGGGTAGTCGCGTCGTGGAACATTAACAAGTCACAGAAAGGATATTTTGCCCTTTACCTGCTTCTTGACACCGGAATGATGGGCGTGTTTGTGGCGCTTGATATGTTCCTCTTTTATGTTTTCTGGGAACTGATGCTTCTCCCTATGTACTTTCTCATCGGCATCTGGGGCGGTCCGAGAAGGGAATACGCTGCCATAAAGTTCTTTCTCTATACGCTGCTCGGCTCGGTATTGATATTGCTCGTCATGCTTGGTCTCTACTTCAGCGTCAGTATTAAAGATCCGGCGACCGGTCAGGCAATGCATACTTTCGATATGCTGGCGATGATGAATCCACGGAATTACGATCCGAATTCTCTTCTGGGTGGCATCGGGACATCCTGGAGGTACGCGGCCTTCATAGCGCTGTTTATTGGCTTTGCAATCAAAGTGCCGATATTTCCATTCCACACGTGGTTGCCGGACGCGCACGTCGAAGCACCCACAGCCATCAGCGTCATCCTGGCAGGAGTCCTTCTGAAGATGGGGACCTACGGTTTCCTGAGAGTTAGTTTCCCGATATTTCCCGACGCCATTCTGAAATTCGATTATGCCCTGGCGATATTGGGTTTCATTAACATCGTCTATGGAGCTCTGTGCGCAATGGCCCAGACCGACTTCAAGAAGCTGATCGCTTATTCGAGCATCAGCCACATGGGAGTAGTCCTCCTCGGCATTGCCGCTTTGAACACGCAGGGCGTAGCCGGTGGTGTGCTTCAGATGTTCAACCACGGCGTTGTCACTGCGATGCTCTTCCTCATCGTAGGTGTCATTTACGACCGCGCGCACACTCGCGGCGTTAACGATTTCGGCGGCCTTGCCAACCAGATGCCTGTGTATACCGGTATCATGACCATCGCCTTCTTCGCTGCCATTGGTCTTCCGGGTCTGAGCGAATTTGTGAGCGAACTCCTGTCCTACCTCGGTGCCTTCCAGAGCTTCCGGTGGATTGCGATCTTCTCAAGCATCGGAATTGTGCTCACCGCAGGCTACATGCTCTGGACTTTGCAGCGTGTGTTTCTCGGACAGCTCCCTGAAAAGTGGAAGGGATTACCCGACGTCAACGGCCGTGAACTGGTCGCCCTCGTTCCTCTGATGGTAGTTGTCATTCTCCTCGGTGTGTTCCCATCAATCATGCTTCACCCGATGAGTGCGACTTTGAACAATCTGGTCGATTTCGTTCACAAGGTCGGGACTGGAATGACGGTGGCAGTAAAGTAGTAACAAACTATAGATGTTGGATTTGAAATTTTGAATCAGATATTAATGAAGAGTCGAAGTGAATTTGAAATTCACAATTAAGAATTGAGACTTTAATGATGGCACAGACAATATATCAGAGCTTTGGCTACCTCATACCGGAAACCGTGCTCTCAATATTTTTCGTACTGACATTGCTCTCCGCCCTCGTTGCCAAACGAAAGAGCAGGCACCTGCCTGCCTATATTGCTCTGTGCGGATTTGTCGTTGCGGGCGCATTCGTCTTCGAACAGATCGGCACGAATCAGTTGATTTTCAGCGGCATGTACGCTGTCGATCCGTTCAGCTGGTTTTTCAAGATCATCTTCCTGGTTGCGGGAATTCTAATCGTGATATTCTCGATGCAAAGCCGCGAACTCGAGGCCGTATCGACCAAGTACGCGGAGTATTACAGTCTGATAATATCGCTGACGATCGGCGCCTTTTTCATGGCTGGTGCTTCAAACCTCCTGATGATGTACCTCTCGCTTGAGCTGGTTAGTATATCATCTTACATACTGTCCGGCTTCACGAAAGAGAATCCGCGGGCGGACGAGGCCTCTCTGAAGTATGTGATCTACGGCGCGTTTTCCTCAGGACTCATGCTCTACGGCATATCGATTCTTTATGGCCTGACCGGGAATCTGAACATCTACGCCTTCAATCAGTCATTGGCTACCGGAACTGTCTCTCAGGTTGCGATATTAACCGCGATAGTGCTCATGCTGGTGGGATTCGGTTACAAGATCAGCGCGGTGCCATTCCATTTCTGGACCCCTGACGTCTACGAAGGAGCGCCGGTGACTGTCACGGCATTCCTGTCTGTCACTTCCAAGGCAGCTGGTTTTGCGATGCTCATCAGGTTCTTCAAGATCGGGTTCATAGATATCGCGGCTCAGCCCGCGGTGGCGGGGATGTGGGTGATCTTCCGCGGTTTCAATTGGACCGACATAATCGCCGTCTTGTCCGTGCTGACTATGACCGTTGGAAACCTCGTGGCACTCTGGCAATCGAACATGAAGCGCCTCCTTGCATATTCAAGTATTGCCCACGCCGGGTACATACTGATGGGATTTGTCACTCTCAGCGATCAGGGAATATCGGCGATGCTGATGTACTTCGTGGCGTATCTCCTCATGAATCTCGGCGCATTCTACATAGTGATGATCGTCGCGAATAAATATCACACCGAGGATATTGAAGGATATTCCGGGCTTGGTTACAGGTCGCCATACGCTGCGTTTGCTCTTACAGTCTTTCTCTTCTCGCTGACGGGTATACCGCCGACCTTCGGCTTTATAGGGAAGCTCTATCTCTTCGCGGCCCTCATCAAGACCGGCTATATCTGGCTCGCGATAGTCGGTGTGCTGAACAGTGTCGTGTCCTTGTACTACTATGTCAAAGTTGTGAGGAACATGTATCTCGTTCAGCTGGAAGACAAGACCAGAGTAGATTTCGGCTTCGGTACGAACCTGATGATGACGATTCTCATGGTGCCGAATATCGCGCTTATGCTTTACTTCACTCCGGTGCTGAGTTGGGCCCAGTACTCGGTGTCGATGTTCGGGCTGCGTTAGTCTTAAAGACCAATTGGCTAAGGCCACGCGTCAGCGTTGCCATTCTGCGCGACCTTTCTGCCGCGCTTTCTTCCCTCGTTTTTGAAAACGGATCAGGCCCGTTCTATTTTACTTTTTGGATTCAGTTGAAAAGGGATAGGCGGGACGTTGCGGGGCTACGGGCGAATTGCGTTTCGCGAAACAAGTGGCGACGCGGCCTTGTTGAAGGATCTTGAAGGCCCTACCATTCCAGACGGGGAACCCCAGTCAAAATGATGCTTTATGCACCTCGCATCTCCAAAAATAAAAGTCCCGTCTTTTGACGGGACTTTTTCCGTATCAACCGAGTTCCGATGCAAGCTTCTGAGAGCGGCGTATAGCTTTTACGCGCTTCATTCTCTTGCGGACCGAGGGCTTCGTGAAGTAGGTTCGCTTCTTGAATTCTTTGAGAATTCCCGAGCGCTCGTACTTCTTCTTGAAACGCCTCAGTGCTCTGTCGATCGGCTCATTCTCTTGCACAATGACGCCGACCAATCAAATCACCTTCCTTCGTTTTTTATTAAATGCTTTGTAAAGATAGCCATCGCGAGCTGGAAAAACAAGTTCCAGAAACACGTGGAACCCGAGAAATGCATTGGAACACGGACGACCACAATCAGGACAGATCTTTACGGATTTGAAAAATAATACAACTATGGATCGGCGGAAATCCATTCGAATCCGTGTCATCAGTGTGCCGTCTTGCGTTTACCTGCGAACAATGAAATTCCGCGATCTTCTGATTATATTTAGTCTGCTGAGGGATCAATGACTTCACAAAATATCACATATCAATTCGGCGAAACAACAGTCGAGTTCCGCAAGAGGACTTATCTCATGGGGATTCTCAACGTGACACCGGATTCCTTTTCAGACGGCGGGAGATTCTTCGACCAGACCGATGCGGTCCTCCATGCGTTTCAGATGATCAAGGATGGTGCAGACATAATCGATGTCGGCGGTGAGTCGACCCGTCCGGGGGCGGAGTCGATTTCCGTCGAGGAAGAAATACGGAGAGTGATTCCCGTTATCGTGAAGACCAGGCAAAAGTCGAAGGTGGCGATATCGGTGGACACTTACAAGTCCGAAGTGGCCAGGGAAGCGCTGAAAGCCGGAGCGAACATGGTTAATGATATTAGCGGACTCCACTTTGATCCCAGGATGCCGGATGTCATTGCGGAGGCTGGTGCCTCTGTCGTCCTTATGCACATCAGGGGAACGCCTAAGGACATGCAGTCTAACCCCGAATATGGTGATTTGATACGCGAGGTTTATGACTACCTGTCGAGCGCAGTGGAGTCGGCACGATCTAGGGGGATTGAGCAAATCATGATAGATCCCGGGATCGGCTTCGGCAAGACGGCGAACCACAACCTTGAACTGATAAACCGGCTTGAAGAGTTCAGGAGTATCGGAGTTCCGATATTGATCGGTGTGTCAAGGAAGTCATTCATCGGCAAGATACTGGAGACACCTGTGGAAGCGAGACTCGAGGGGACGGCTGCCGCAGTTACCGCGAGCATACTCCACGGTGCTGACATTGTCAGGGTCCACGACGTCCGTGAAATGCGGCGTGTGGCACTGGTTGCCGATGCGATACGAAGGCAGAGGATTTGATGGAAGTGTGGAAGTCCAGTAAAGGTACTGCCATTTTGAAGACGACGGTCCGCGCGCTGCGGAACTCATACTAAAGGAATCGGGACGCATGGAGCTATTCCATATCGGGTTTATCACAGTGTCGCTGGTAGACATCGTGGATATCGCAATTGTGGCGTTTATTTTCTACAAGCTCTATCAGGTAATGCGCGGCACGGTGGCAGCTCAGATTTTCATCGGCTTGCTGATGATCCTGGCTCTCTCTTTTGCCGCCCAAGCGTTGGGTATGCGCGCTCTCGGTTGGTTATTGGGCACACTGACAAACATTTGGGTCATAGCTTTCATCGTGCTTTTCCAGCCTGAACTTCGAAGGCTCTTTCTGTATTTCGGCAAGAACAGCTTCGTCAGGTTTTTCATTCACATAGATATCAGCGAGACTGTCGACGACATAGCGGACGCTGCTGCGGAGCTGAGCAACAGGCAGCACGGTGCGTTGATTGCCATCGCCCGTGGAAGCGCGCTGCGGACGATTATCGAGACCGGGGAAGAGATCCGCGCAAAAGTATCCAAAGGACTGCTCGTGACAATATTCAACCCCAAGGCTCCTCTTCATGACGGTGCCGTGGTGGTTAGGGGTGACACGATTGAAGCCGCGCGATGTACTCTCCCGCTCAGCTCAACGACGAAAATCGGAGGATACGTGCTCGGAATGCGGCATCGGGCAGCACTCGGCCTCTCGGAACAGTCCGATGCGATGGTCGTCGTTGTGTCTGAGGAGACAGGAACTATCTCTGTGGTGGAAGATGGAGTCTTGACTCGCGGACTTTCACCTGAAGGGTTGAGGCGGAGACTGAAGGAGACCTTGCCGCGTCCTTCTGACAAGGGAGCCAAGTCAATTCTAAAGCGTGCGGCAGTAGATGCCTAAGGTAGCCGTCGTCATACCTGCTTACAATGCTTCCAAAACCGTTGGAGAACTTGTTTCTCGGATTTCCAGGCATGTTCCCAATGAACACGTCTTCGTCGTGGATGATGGTTCTTCGGACGGGACGGAAATCATTTGTCGCGAGCTTGGCGTGTGGGTGCTGCGTCATGCTGTAAAAAAAGGCAAGGGTACCTCACTTAGAGACGGCGTCAAGAAAGCACTTGAGCTTGATTACGAATTGGTTCTCACGCTGGATTCCGATCTTCAGCATGATCCGTCTGAGATCCCTGCTTTCATGGAAGCGGCAACAAAGCTGGATGTCGTGGTGGGCAAAAGAAATATCTCTGCCAAGACTATGCCAATTCATCGCGTCATTTCCAATACTCTTACGTCCCGGATGATTTCGGCACGGACCGGTGCAAATATTGAAGACAGCCAGTGTGGTTACCGCTTGTACAAGGCAGAAGTGTTGAGAGCTGTCCACTCCGCGTACCGCCATTTTGACTATGAGTCTGATATGCTTCTCAAGGCCGCCCTCAGCGGATACAGGATTGGATTTGTGCCAATCAAGACAATCTACAACGACTCAAAAAGCAATATGCGTGTGATCGACATACTACGGTTCATCAGGGTTTACTTAAAATCATTTACCGGCTTGAATGGCAAGATCAGGACTACTTGACAAGTATCGGGAGGCGCGTGAGGACATGCTGCGACTTCTCAGGGACCGAGGAATCTCAGACGATCGCGTGCTTGACGCGATGATGCAGGTCGAGAGACATCTCTTTGTGCCACTTCCGCTGCGGAACCACGCTTATGATGACGCGGCATTGCCGATTGGCGAAGGCCAGACCATATCACAGCCGTTCACAGTCGCCATAATGACCGAAGCTCTCCATGTCAGCGACGGAGACAAGGTGCTTGAGATCGGTACCGGCAGCGGATACCAGGCGGCGGTGCTCTCGGCTATGGGGGCAAGAGTGTTCACCATTGAAAGGATTCCGTCGCTCCTGAAAACAGCGAAGCAGGCTCTCGATGCCGTGGGTGCGCGATACGTCTCTAAATCCAGTGACGGCACAATCGGATGGAGAGAATTTGCTCCGTTCGACGGGATTATCGTAACTGCCGGAGGGCCGGGAATCCCGAAACCTCTCGTGGAGCAACTGAAGACGGGAGGGAGGCTTGTCGTGCCGGTCGGAACACATGACTTCCAGCAACTCAAGATCATCACCAAGACGAGCGCGAATAACGACTATTCGGTTGAAGATAAATCAGATTTCAAGTTTGTTCCGCTGATTGGCAGGGACGGTTGGCCTGAAAGCGATGGCTGAAGATCCTGTCTTCAAAAAACGGGATCTTGTCATTGCTATCGTCGGCCCCACCTGCAGTGGCAAGACAAGGATAGGGATTGATCTCGCCAAACTCGTCGACGGCGAGATAATTTCCGCCGACTCCAGGCAGATATACAAACTACTCAGTATTGGCACAGCCAAGCCGACGGCTCAGGAGCTTGCAGAAGTCCGACATCATCTCATCGACGTTGTCCCACTGGATGAAGTGGTAAGCGCCGGGACATACAGCAAGCTGGCGAGGGAAGCGACCCGGGAGATATTCTCGATGAATAAGCTCCCTATTCTTGTAGGCGGTTCGGGATTATATCTGAGGGCGGCCATCGACGGCTTGTTTGATGCGCCGGAAATTGACGCCGGAGTACGGCATAGACTCAGAGAGAGGCTCAGGTCAGAAGGCGCAGAGAAGCTTTTGGATGAGCTGAAGCGTATCGACCCGGAAGCGGCGAAGGGATTGCTGCCGCAGAATTACACGAGGATACTGAGGGCACTTGAGGTTTTCTACTCTTCCGGTATGCCGATTTCCAGGCTTCAAGCCGAACGGATTGCAACACCCGATTTCAAAACTCTCCAGTTCGGTATAATGATCGAGAGGGAAGAACTCTACAGACGGATAGAGAAGCGGGTCGATGAAATGATTTCTGCGGGTCTCGTCGATGAGGTGAGAGAACTTTTGAGAAGAGGTTTCGATCCCGGATTAAATTCACTCCAGACGGTGGGCTACAAGGAAGTGATAGGCTACCTGCGGGGAGAGGTCACATTTGAAGATATGGTCGCACTGATCAAGATGAACACGCGACGTTATGCCAAGCGACAGATGACGTGGTTCAGGAAGGACTCAAGGATTATCTGGATGGACGCGTCGCGCAGGAGATCCGGGGAGGTTGCAGTGGAAATCAGTGACAGGTTCGCCGCCCGAGAATCGGAGTAGCTGACTATTTCTGTTGCCGCAGCGACTGGATCATCATCTCCGCCGCTTCTTTCGCGTCGTGAGCGATCTTGACATACTTCGCACGCGATTCGAGTCCCTCGAAGGCGAGCTCCTTTCCCAGCAGTTCCACGACGGGTCTCCAGAATTCCGTCACCGCAATTATCGGCTTTTCGGAGAGTAGGTTCTTGTTCATCAATTCCCAAACCATGGAAAGCTCAACCAGAGTGCCGGTTCCGCCCTTCAGAACGATGTAGCCGTCACCCATTTCCACGAGCTTCTCAAGGCGTTCGTAGAGAGACTGAGTGTGGACCTGAACGTTAACGTACTCGTTCGGATTAGGTGAGAAGACTGCTGAGGTCACGCCTATGATTTTTACATCTGATTTGGAAGCGCCCTTCGATACTGCCTCCATCGTTCCGCGATACCCGCCTGTACAAACCGAAATTCCTTCTGACGCCAAACGTTCGCCGATCAGCTCAGCGTCTTTATATTCCTGGGAACCGTCTGGCGGCCGGCTGCTTCCGAAGATGGTTACTATCTTGTTGGTGAGAGATGACTCAGATGATGCTATTTCAGCCACAAAAGCTAATTATAGATTACGATTCGCTGGCCTGGACGAATATCAGGATCAGTGTCGTTCCATTCCTTCAGCTTATCCAGGCTGACGCCAAACTTTCGGGCGATGCTCCAAAGGGAGTCTCCTCGCCGAACTTTGTAGATCATTCTTGAATCTTGAGATTCAGCGATCATGTTCCCGCCCTCTGGATTGCCTGCGGGTGGTGGTGCTACACGAAGGCGCGCGCCGATTCTAATCCTGCTTCCGGCCAGGCTGTTCCAGTCCCTCAAATCGGCGACGGTCACGCCGTACTTCGACGCGATGGTTGTGAGGCTCTCGCCCGACCGGACTTTGTGATAAGCGTAGGAGGGAGAAGCGGAAGTCTTCGGCTTCGCAGCAACCGTCGTCCGCTTCCGTTCTGAGGCCGCTTTTGCCTGTGCCGTCACCAGCAGCCGCATTCTGGGTTTGATCAGCGAACTGCGCAAGTGGTTGATTCTCTTGAGTGTTGCGACAGTTGTACCGTAGGCCTCAGCTATTCCACCAAGAGTCTCGCCTCTCCTGACGATATGTATGGCGGCATCCCGATTCCCCTGGAAGCGCTGCCTCGCGGCGATCCTTTCGCCCGGCGCTCCATCCTCTCTTGCGTAGTATGAACTCCGTACCGGAATTATCAGGAGGGTGCCCGGTCGTACCCATCGTGTTCTCCAGGAAAGATCGTTGGCAAGCCTGAGCGAGGCAAGAGTGACTCTGTATCTCCTGGCGACTTCCCAAAGTGATTCACCGCGCCTGACGGTATGAAAAGTCCACGTAAGCTTGGCTGATTCAGGTAGTTTCTGGTAGTCAGAGGCAAATACTGGCCCCATGCCTTTAGGGACGAGTAATGGATATCCTTCTCCGTCGTAATCGGGCGGAGTGACACCGTGAACGAGCTCTGGATTCATGGCACGCAAAGAATCGTAATCGACCCCGGTCGCTTCCGACAACACCTTGAGATCCACGCTGTCGGGGATCCTTACAGTATCACAAGGTGCTGGAGCCGCGTCGACACTGTCGACGAAGCCGTACTCCTTCGGATTCATGGCGATAAGCGTGACAGCTATGTATTGGGGGACGTAGTTCCTTGTCTCGCGCGGCAGATAGCGCTTTATCGTCCAGAAATCTCTGCTTCCTCCACTTCGCCTAATTGCCCTGTCTACCGATCGTGTACCGCAGTTGTACGCGGCGATAGCCAGATACCAGTTTCCATAGTACGCGTAAAGATCTTTCAGGTGATTTGCGGCGGCTTCAGTGGCTTTTACGGGGTCGCGTCTTTCATCGTACCACCAGTTTGAGTGAAGGCCATAGAGATTTCCCGTCGAGCGTATAAACTGCCAGAGTCCGACTGCCCTCGCCCACGAACGCGCCTCGGGATTGAGTCCACTTTCAGGCATTGACAGGTAGGCAATTTCGGGAGGGAGGGAGTCTTTGAGGAAAATCTTTTGCATCATCGGGATGTATCTGCCGGAGCGATATATCCAGTCCTGCATGTGCCACTTTCCACGGGTCGTGAAGAACTCAATGTTCTGCTCAACGTAGCGGTTCATTATCAGTGGGACCGTCGTCGTCGGGATCTGTTTTTGGGGTGGGAACTCAGTGGCAGAGACGCTGATGGAGTCTACAATCTGTGAGAGCTTTTCCTGTAGTGCGAAGACTGAAGTGCCGGGTCCGAGGTTTTGAATGGTAGATATGTATTTCTCGTAATCCGAAATTATCTTCTGACTCAAGTCCACAAAATCTTTATTCGACTCGATGTCCGGGTAGTAGCTGAGGTCGTTCAAGACATCGATAGCATCTTCAAACTCAATAGCGGAAGAATCCTGTGCCCCAATGCTCTGCAGCCTGAGTGCATCGGCATAGTGCTGACGTGCTATGCCCATCAGTTTGTCTACTGCGTCGTCATCTGTAAGTATTGAGTCGGCCCCGTATCTGTACAACTTGGTGAGCTTTGTCTGCTGTACGATTGCCCTTCGGCTCATTTCGATTGATGATTTGAAACTCAGCGTGTCGAGTTGACTTTTTGCTTCGCCCTCGGCGGACCTTTCAAGCGCCCTGTTCGAAGAGCAGGAGAAGGAAATTGAAGTCAACAGCCCCCCAAAGATCAGTAAAAATATGCGTCTTCTATGCATGTGCCTCATTCATTTGAAGAAATACTCACCAATATAGGCCCATTAAGCGGCTTTGTCAAGAAAAAGTTTAGGCGTTTCGTGAAACTAACGATTGGATTAAGACTTAGCTCCAGTCAAGGTCAGATGCCAGGTGCTTCAAGGAACGATAATCTTGTTTAGAAGACAACCGGTTCCTCATAGACGCCGAAGACCTCTTTCAGAGTCTCGCACATCTCGCCAATGGTTGCATATGCGCGGGTAGCTTTGAGAAGTTCCGGCATCAAGTTGCTCCCGTTCCTCGCGGCCGCGAGTAGACTGTCAAGCGCAATCTTGACCTCGCGCTCGCTCCGACCTGACTTCACTTCTGCGATTCGCTGGCGCTGTCTCGTTTCGACTTCCTTTGAGATTTCGAGCAGGGGGATCGAGAGATGTTCATTTTCCTGAACAAAGCCGTTCACTCCAACTATGATTTTCTCGTGCCTGTCGAGTTCCTGTTGGTACCGGTAAGCGGCGTCTGCGATCTCACGCTGGAAGAACCCCTCTTCGATGGCTGGAATAACGCCGCCCAAGGCGTCAATTCTTTCGAAGTATTCTTCCGCCAAGGCTTCCATCTTGTTTGTCATGCTCTCGACGAAGTAGCTTCCGGCGAGCGGATCCACGGTATTCGGAACTCCCGTCTCAAATGCCAGAATCTGTTGAGTCCGCAGGGCGATCGTGGCAGCCTTCTCACTTGGAAGGGCAAGCGTCTCATCCATGGAATTCGTGTGGAGTGACTGGGTACCGCCCAGAACTGCGGCGAGCGCTTGGTACGCTGTCCTGACTATGTTGTTTTCCGGCTGTTGGGCGGTGAGGGAACAGCCAGCCGTCTGGGTATGGAATCTCAACGCGAGAGTGCGAGAGTCTTTGGAGCCGTATTTGTCCCGCATCCTTCTCGCCCAAATTCTCCTCGCAGCCCTGAATTTCGCTATCTCTTCAAAGAAGTCGACATGGGAATTGAAGAAGAATGACATTCTGGGGACAAACTCATCAACTTTCATTCCGGCAGCTATTCCGGCCTCGACGTATGCAAATCCGTCGGCCAATGTAAATGCCAACTCTTGCGCGGCGGTCGAACCAGCCTCCCTTATGTGGTACCCGCTGACTGATATCGGATTCCATTTGGGGATCTCTTTTACTGCATAACTGAACATGTCGGTTATGATTCTCATCGAGGGGCCGGGCGGATAGATCCATTCCTTCTGGGCGATATATTCTTTCAGTATGTCGTTCTGGATTGTACCGCGCAGTTGGTCCGGTCGCACCCCTGACTTCTCGGCTATGGCGACGTAAAACGCCAGGAGCATGGCCGCGGGCGCGTTTATCGTCATCGACGTCGAGACTTTGTCGAGTGGAATATCCTTGAAAAGAATTTCCATGTCGGCGAGCGAGCTCACCGACACTCCGCACACTCCAACCTCTCCCTCGGAGAGCGGATCGTCGGCATCCCGGCCCATCAATGTCGGGAGATCGAACGCGACACTGAGCCCCGTCTGACCATTCTCAAGGAGGTAGTGGTAGCGCTTGTTGGAGTCCTCAGGTGTCCCGAAGCCGGCAAACTGTCGCATTGTCCATAACTTGCCCCGGTACATCGTTGCGTGGATCCCGCGCGTATAGGGAAATTCACCCGGGAAACCTATGTCCTTCCCGAAATCTATTTCCTCGGTGTCATCAGGCGTGTACAGCATTCCAACCGGTTCCCCACTGACCGTTGTAAACTTGACCGGGCGGAGTCTGCTCTCGCTTACTTTCTCCTGCCAGTCCTTTTTCCGGTTTCTAGACTCTTCAATTGAGTGCTTCATCGAATCACCTTGTCTTGCCCTGAGCCCGCAGAGCAACGATTTCAGGATCTCATTTTGTGATGAGAATCCACTATGGTTTTGAAAGCAGCCAGACACATCAAAATGTAGCCGAACACAAACGGCAGCCAGTCAAATGTCTCAGGCGTGTAGTTCTCGAGGCCTTTTGGGCCGCTGAACAATAAGATATGAAAAATCCTGCCGGTAAACGAGTACAGAACAACAGCGCAACCCGCAACAAATATCCACAGGTTACGTCGTCTTATCATCAAGTCGGGTGACCTCCTTCGGACCGACATAAGAACGACCGACGTCGTTGCCAGAAGTAGCGCAATCAGGATTGGCGCAATTACTGGTCCTATCCATACGACTGGAATGAGGAATAATACGTCAAGTGAAAGGAAAGAGGAGGGCCAACCCGCCAATATTTTCAGAGCCACATAGTAGACGATATCCCATATTGCGAAAGAGTAAATGAACATCATCCACCTCTCGAACCGATCTTTTCCGGCGAGATAGGCGACCATTGCGAGCATCACAATGGTCGCCAGCTCACGCATGACTTCCATGACCGCAAGCTGAGGTGCAAGGAGTCGTAGCGGAAACACCCGCGTGGCATCACCGAATATCATCTCCCTTATATATATCACCAATGCGGATTCCAAATAGCCCATCGCAACCGAGTAAACCGTTACCGCAGTAAGCCTCTTCATATTCGAATTTCAGAAAGTCGATGGACTGTTTCAATGTGGCTGGACAATCAATAAGTGGCGGGTGCCCCGACGATACAGAGGCGAATCCTGCCTGCCACACGTGCGCGAGATCGGTACCTACGCACTGAAATCAAGCGATATATGAGTTTCTTGCTTTGCGGAATGGGGTTGGTTAAATTGACACACGGCAAATCAGATGAGGAAAAAAACAGGGATCGCTATACTCGGCTCCACTGGGTCAATCGGCAAAAGCAGTCTTGAAGTCATTGCCAGCATGAACGAGCAGGGCGAGGACTTTTTCGTGACTTACCTTGTTACGAACAAAAATGTGGACCTGCTCTACCAACAGGTCAAGAAATACAATCCAATCGGCGTCGTCATAATCGATGAAATGCGCGCAGACCAGTTCAGGTCCTACCTGAACGGGGAGAAGCTCAAAGTGTACTCTGGCGAACAGGGGCTCATGGAGATAATGGCAGGTGGTGAGTTTGATGTTCTTATTAGTTGCCTCGTGGGTTTTGTCGGTCTCCGTCCGACGCTGAAGGCCCTGGAAGCGGGGAAGACAGTAGCGCTCGCGAACAAGGAGACGATGGTCGTAGCAGGCGAAATTGTAAACGAGACCGCACGAAAGTATCATGCTAACCTACTTCCCGTTGACAGTGAGCATAGTGCCATTCTTCAGTGCTTTTCCGGTGAGGGCAGGGAATCTGTGTCAAAACTCATACTCACTGCTTCAGGTGGGCCGTTTCTCAACCACACCAGGGAACAGCTTCAAGAAGTCACGGTGGAAGAAGCGCTGAATCACCCAAATTGGAAAATGGGAAACAAAATCACTATCGATTCGGCGACGTTGATGAACAAGGGGCTTGAAGTCATAGAGGCGCATTACCTGTTTGATCTGCCTGCCGACAAAATAGAAATAGTTATTCATCCTCAGTCGATAATACACTCGATGGTAGAGTTCATCGACGGCTCCATCAAGGCACAACTCGGAATGCCTGACATGAAAATACCTATACAGTATGCGCTGACATATCCCGAGCGTGTAAAGTCGACGTACCAGAGGATCGATTTCAGCAAGGTAAGACAGCTGACATTCATGAAGCCAGATACTGACAAGTTCACGTTGATCAATTCCGCCTATGAGGCACTCCGTCAGGGGGGAACAGCCACTGCGATCCTGAACGCGGCAAACGAGGCGGCTGTTGACCTATTCCTGCGTCGGAAGATCAGGTTCATGCAGATAGCGGAATTTGTGCAGGAGGCTCTCGATTCAATTCCCTCCAGACGCTCCCGAGACATCGAAGAGATTTTTGAAGCAGACCGGGAAGCGAGGCAGTTTGTTTACGCCGAGATGGAACGCTTGTGAATCCTAAACGCTGGATCGTGAATCGCAAATGTTCAGTCATTAGAGTCATTAGTATTGAACCTCCAATTGAGAATCTTGGATTCAGAATAGAGAATTGCGAATGCTATATATATTTTATTTCATAATTACAATTGGCATCCTGGTACTCGTCCACGAATTCGGGCACTTCATTGCGGCGAAGCTTTCCGGGATGAGGGTGGACACATTCTCCATAGGTTTCCCTCCAAGAGCCTTCGGCAAGAAGATCGGGGAGACTGATTATTGTGTCTCCTGGATACCGATCGGCGGATATGTGAAAATCGCCGGGATGATTGATGAGAGCTTCGATACCGATTTCATCAATAAGCCGCCCGAGACGAATGAGTTTCGGTCAAAGCCGATGTATCAGAGGATGATCGTCGTGTCGGCAGGCGTCATCATGAATTTCCTGTTGACTTTCCTGATCTTCTACGGCATCAACCTCGCGAATGGCAGACTATTCCATGCTACGACGACTGTCGGCTATGTCGACCCAAGTTCCGTCGCGGAGAAGGTCGGATTCAAAAGCGGAGACAATCTCGTTTCCATCAACGGTAAATCGCTGAAGAACTGGGAAGATGTTCAGACGGACATATACCTGGAAGACGTCGCCACTTCGCTGTCCGTGCAGGTCAATCGCGGCGGCCAGATGACAACCATAAATATTCCGAAGGGCCTTGTCAAGCCGGAGGAGCAGATCGGCATCTATCCGAATCATATGCACGCGATAATCGATGCTGTCACCCCCGGTATGCCTGCAGCGAAGGTCGGACTTCAACCCGGCGACGTGATACTCTCGATAGGTGGTCAACAGATCGTGACCAATTCACAAGTTGTAGACCTTGTGAAGGAGAAGAAGGGTCAGCTAGTCCAGCTCGGCATCAAGCGTGGGAGTGAGGAAAAACAAATATCCGTTATGCCTAACTCGGACGGAAAGATAGGCATCGAAATAGGCACTCAATACACTGGCCCGATCCAGAAATACAGCTACAACATCATCACCGCGATTCCGGCAGGTTTCAACCAGACCGTAGGCGCAACGGCGCTCCTCATTCAGTCCATTGCCAGAATGGTCACCGGTCAGGTGTCGTTCACCAAGTCCATAGGTGGCCCGATAAAGATCGCTCAACTCGCAACCCAGAGTGCCGAGATGGGGCTGGTCAGTTTTCTCGGGTTCATGGCTCTTCTCAGCATAAGCCTGGCCGTCCTGAACATACTTCCAATCCCTGCTCTTGATGGCGGCCATCTTGCCTTTCTCATATATGAATCAATTTTCAGGAAAGAAGTCCCGGCGAAAATTAAACTGTTGGCGCAGCAAGTCGGTTTTGCTCTTATCCTGCTCTTCATGGCGTTTGTTATTTACAACGACATCGTGCACTTCTAGATCGAAGTAGACAAGACACTGTCCGTCCGACCGCTTGCAGTGGCGGTCGGTGTTCGGACTGGAATCACGCGGTCTCGCTCCTTCAAGCGATGTGCTGGTCAGCTCATGGAGTGACGACTATCAACGTACGAGTACTGGCTGTAATCGTATATTTGCAGAGAAAGGAGAGGGATTCATGCGTCATTTCTACACGTTGCCCTTGGCTCTCGGTTTGTTCATGTTTGCGTTTTCCGCAAGAGCACAGGGTCCTCAGAATCTCGTCAGTCTCACTGTTACTCTTCCCCAGTACAACCAGATCTACGTCGCCGAACTCGACCTGGAAAACGTGAAGAGCTCCGGCGTTCTTTTCTCTGCCACGCTTCAATCTCTGACCTCCACCGATCTGCAGGTCAAGCTTCAGATGACGGTGAACGTTGTTCTCGCGAACGGCAATTCATATCAGGACATTGCGGATGCGACAACCAGGCCGTTCGTCCTTGCTGCTCATCAGGTAAAAGTGATTACTAACGTGGACATGTCGGGTAACAATCCTCTGATTGGGATTGAGAGCTCTCATTATAATTCCGATCAGGTGGATCAACTGAAAAGCGTGGCTCTGGCGACCGGGAAGGCTCCCGCTGGCAATTATCAATTTGATATCAAATGCCTGAAGGCGGAGACCGGTCAGATCTTGAGCGAAGATAGCAAGACAATCACTGTCACTAATCCAAGTCGAGTGGAGTTGCAGCTTCCATTGAATCAGGAAAATGTCACGACTTTTATTCCGCATTTCCTGTGGTTGTCGAACGTCGACACAGTCATACTGGCAGTCTATGAGAAACTACCGAGTCAGCAAAGTCCGGAAGATGTCGTGTCCGGCGTGCCCTCACTTCGCGTGACCGTTCCCAATTCTTCTTCTCCATCGCCTGGCTCGTTTATTTATCCACCTTCCGGTCTTGGCGTGCGCCCCCTCCAGAACGGCAGGACGTACTACTGGTATGTCGAGATCCCGACGTCAGCCACACGCGGCCACGGAATAAGAAGCGACATATGGAGCTTCACCGTCGGCGGGACGGACTCAACCACATTCACGTCGCGCGGTGGCAGTACGGGCAACGCTGTGACTGAGGCTCTGAAGAACTTCCTCCTTGATACCGACTACGGCGGTCTTGCCCAGCAAATCGAAGCGTTGACAGGACAGGCGACGTATGATGGCCGCTCACTAACCACACAAGAGTTGATCCAGCTGCTGAACAGCATGGACAAATCCAAAATCACCAGCGTCACTATCCAGTGAGGAGGGCGCAATGAAAAAGAGAAATGTGTCTTTGTTGTTGGCCCTGTTCGTGTTTGTGTCTTCACTTGCTTTCAAGGCGTCGGCACCAAGCAATGTCGCGTTGTTCTGGATAATAAAGAACAGCGTAGAGAAAAAACAGAGCAACCAGGATTGGCAAAACGCTAAAAAGGGCGAGTTGATATATGGCGGAGATCTGGTCAGGACACAGAAGGAATCGTTTGCGCTTATAAAATTCAACGACGCCAGCACTCTTCGTCTTGGCCCGAACGCGGAAGTCCAGGTGTACGGTGAGAACAATCCCTCAAGTGCCAATGTGAGCAGTGGAGATGTTGACTTCACCATGACGAAGCGGAAGACGAAGCCGTTCGAGTTCACGACGCCAACGAGTGTGGCTTCGATACGTGGTACGCAGGGATTGTTGGTCGTTCAGCTTGACGGGACTGACTTTCTAACCATACTTGAAGGGCTAGTCCGTTTTTCGAACAAGTATTCCAACAGGTTTGTAGATGTCGGGGCAGGTCAGACCAGCGAGTCATTAAAAGATGGAAACATCAACGTCCACAATTCAACTCAGAATGATTTAAACAGACTTACCCAGCTGAACAATCAATTCGGTCAGAAACACGAGTTGAAGATTCAATTCAGAGGAAGCGATGGACAGATGCATGAGATAATCATCGAGACTCAGCAATAAGCTAGTCCTGTTCAACTACACATAGCAGTATTGGTCGGAGGGAGCGTGAGTATACTTGACGAGATAGTTCTGCGGCGGCGGATTGCGTGCGTGATTGGATTCGCAGGCCTACTCCTCATTGCGTCGGCTGGCGGCGCTTACGCGCAGCAGGGACAGATAGTCAATCTCACCGCCTCCTCGCAGGCAGTGGAGGACAGTCCACTGATTGTGAAGGCGGAAGTCAGAAGTCTGGCGAACATATCGCAGGCGTTGCTTTTCTACAGGAATGACCTCTCCATGGATTTCCAGCAGTCTGAAATGAGTTTCGATGAGTCGACCATGACTCTGAGCGGGACAGTGCCGGCAGGATACGTGATAAGCCCGTATGTAGAGGTTTATGTGAGGTTGATAATGAAGGACGGTACGTCGGAGACATATCCTGTGGAAAGCCCGACTGAGAACCCTGTCCGATTAAGTGTCGGGTCCGCCGAATCAGAACAGGACATTCTGGTCATCAGTCCTGAGAGGGACCAGCGTCTTACGCTTGACAACCTCATGATTGCCGCCTCCATGCTTTACGCGCCACAGTCCGTCGACAGGAAGAAAACTAAGCTGTACCTTGATGGACTGGACGTGACGGCTGACGCTGTAGTCAGCGGCGATATCATCGTCTACTCACCTTCGAAATTTCCGATGACAATCGCACGAGGAATTCACACGGCAAAAGTCGTCCTATACAAAACAGATGGAAGCGAATACAAGAGTCTCGAATGGAGTTTCTTCATCATGACACCGGGCGAGGAAGAAGAAGCAAGCAGATTTACTTACCGTGGAAATGGACGCATCGAGCTGAGGAACGAGACGATAAGCGGAGTCTCCACATGGTATAACAGGGGAGACCTGAATCTAGGAGGATCGGTTCTCGGTGTGAGCATGGGGACGAACGTCCATTTGACATCGGAAGAAAAGTCTTACCGGCAGCCGCAGGACAGATATAGTTTCTTTGCGAGTACTTCATGGCTAAGCCTGAAACTTGGTGACAGCTATCCGGCATTCAGTCCGCTCATAATGAACGGGCTTCGCGTGCGGGGAGTATCCGGAAGACTCTCCGTCGGCTTCTTCAATCTTGAAGCTGCCTACGGCCAGACGGTGAGAGGAATTAACGGTCAGTACCTGGACACTATTGTTGTCGCGCCCGGCTCGCCTTCGCAACTCACCAGCGCCAACTACATCAAGCTGAACGATTCCACCTTCATAGATGTCAATTACGGAACATTCACTCGGAATCTCTTCGCCGTGCGACCATCGTTCGATTTCGGCAGCCACGCACGGCTTGGGTTCACTTACCTGAAATCGTCTGATGCACTGAGCTCCATCAACATCGGCAACAACCCCAATCAGAACATCGTGCTCGGAAGTGATTTCGCGTTGAACTTCGACAACCACAGGATAAATTTTCTCGCTGAGGGCGCTATGAGCATGCTGAACCAGAATACGTCTGTCGGAAACCGCTCTGCGGCCTATATCGACTCCATTTCGCAGTCCAACGCCGGCACTGATATTAACAACATCGTGCCTATTTCCACACTGTCTAAACTGATTACGATAAATGAATTCCTTGTTCCGCTTGATCCGAGCAAGTTATCATCGCTGTCTTGGGACGTCAGCCTGAGCCTGAACTATCTGAATACTTATGCAAAGGTCGGCTATGTTTATCGCGGGCCGGATTATTCCTCTTTTGGGCAGCCATTCATCAGGACCGACATCCGAGGCGTGAACTTTTTCCTGAGACCCCGCCTCTTCAACAATCAGGTTCTCCTTTCAATTTCATACGAAAACCTGTTTGACAATCTTCAGAAAAACAAGTTCGCCACGACGAACTATGTGAATTCGAATGTCGCCGTCTCCTACTTCCCGATGGCATCTCTACCGAGTCTGACTGTCGGATTCTCATCATATAATAACTCCAACTCTCTCTCGCTCGACTCGCTGTATGCTGTCGACAACACGACGCTGAGATACTACATAGAGTCCAATTACGCCTTCAACCTTCTCGTAAGGCAGAACCTTGCGGTGAGCTTCGGGATCAGTAATAGAAAAGATCGCGTGCCTCTCGGGACTGACCTGAACAACTCGAATGTCTCATTCATGCTCAATTCTGATTTCGGCAAGGTGCCGCTGAGGACTACAATCGGCTTTAACATCAACGGAAATAAGACAACGCTCCGGGACACAACCGCGATGGCACTTGCCGAACAAATACAGATATTCAATTACACTTTCCTTACACTTGGCGCACAATACGGACTTTTCCAGGATAAGCTCAGCATCGGCGTGAACTATACTCCGACATTCGGTGACTTTGTGAGAAACGGTTTTGGTTTCATTGCGAGCTACCGGGTGGCAAGCGCGCAGTCGATCAACCTGAACGTCAATTACTTTGCCGCGACGGGATCCGACGATCTCGTGGGCTCGCTTGTATACGCCGTGGACTTTTAACGTTCCGGCGTTACATTTAGGCGATGCAAAAGGTCAGCAGTACACTCTCAGGGACGCGGAAATTTGTGCTGCCGCTGATCATAGCATTTCTTTCGGCGACAGTCGCTTTCCTGCTCTCGCGGAACATTCCTGCGGACATCTCGTTCCTGAGGACCGCGCAGTTGAAAACGATCGACCAGCGTTTTCAGTATAGGGGCGCGATCAACCTGGGTGATACTTCCAGGGTCGTAATTGTCGCCATAACGGATCAGTCTTTCCAAGTTCTCCCGAACACACTGTTCTTCCCGAGAAGCTACTACGCGAGAGCTATTCGGAATATTTTCGCTGCGGGCGCGAAGGCGGTGGGAATCGACGTGACTTTCGACGGAGAGTCGCCTCTGCCGGGTGATGACAGTACTCTTGCAGCCGTTCTTGAGAGATTCCCGTCCACAGTCCTGGCTGTGCGGAGCAGTATCTCAGTCTCGGGACGGTTCAAGATTTTTAAGAGCAGCGACTTCTTTCACAATATATTTGTCAAAGATGACAGCTCGATAGGAGCCGTGCTCGTGAAGAACGACGCCGACGGAGTCTACCGCAGATACATGCCCTTCGTGCAATTCCAGACGGGCCAGGATCGATATATGTCTGTCCCATCCTTCGGGTATGAGGCACTGTCGAAATATATGGGGCTGGATAATTCACTCGCGGCTGACAGGTCTTCTTATTTTAAACTCGGGCATATCAGGATCTCGAAGTACGACCAGACTTCGATGCTCATAAACTATCCCGGTCCTTCCGGGAGTTTCCCGACTTTCGATATCTGGCAAGTGCTGGACGATTCTTCGTTCACGACTGAAGATGAGAAGCGCTTCGGTCTACAGATCAACTATTACTACGATCTTCGTGACAGCAATGCGTTCAAAAACAAGATCGTTCTGATAGGCGCGGAGTATCCAGAATCGGGGGACTTGAAGCCCATTCCGTTCCTGAAAGACAAGAACGACGAACACAGCAATCTTGCTTACGGAGTGGAGATCCACGCCGCCGCGATAGAGACAGTACTCGACGGTGATTTCCTGCAACCGTCAACTCCGTTAATGGACTTCCTCGAGATGTTTCTCGGAGCGCTCCTGATTGCGATGACATCATTCCTCTTCAAGTCGGCCAAGCACTCCAGGATGTTTCTCGTAATCTTTGTACCTCTAGTGGTCACGGCTGCCGTCGTCTTCGCGGCCTACGAGGCGGCATTTGTCCTATTCGTCAAAAGCAAGCTTGTCCTGGAGATAGTCTATCCGATACTTGCATATTCGTTCAGTTATGTCTCGGTCGTCGTCTTCCAATTTGTTTCGGAGCGCAAGGCCAAGACTGCGATCAAGTCGCTGTTCAGCCGGTATGTCGATCCGTCAGTTGTTAATCAGCTCGTGAGCAATCCGGATCTTGTGAGGCTCGGCGGCGAACGCAAAGTTCTCACCGTACTGTTCTCGGACATTGCCAGCTTCACTTCGGTGAGCGAGAGGCTCGGTCCCGAGGATCTCATCGCTCACCTGAATGAATACCTCACAGCTATGACCGAAGTGGTCTTTCAGCATTCAGGCACGCTCGACAAATACGTGGGAGACGCGATAATTGCATTTTGGGGCGCTCCTCTTGAATTGAAGGACCACGCTTATCAGGCGTGCCGTGCGGCGATCGAGATGACGAGGAGGCTCGATGCGCTCCACTCGAAGTGGAGAGAAGAAGGGAAACCCGTTCTCAACTTCAGGATAGGTATCAACTCTGGAGAAATGATTGTCGGAAACGTCGGGGGAAGGGACAGGTTTGATTACACGGTCATCGGGGACAACGTCAACCTTGCGTCGCGTTTGGAATCGGCAAATAAGATGTACAGGTCGAGGATTCTCCTGAGTGAGTACACATACGAGCTTGTCAAGGACAGGGCGTTCGCGCGCGAGCTTGATATGATAGTAGTGAAGGGAAAAACCAATCCTGTAAAGATATACGAACTTATTTCGGACAAGACGGAGGGTGTAAGCGATGAGAAGAGGAGAATGGTCGAGATTTACTGTGCGGCGTTGGCAAGATACCGGAGCAGGGAATGGAGGATAGCGGCAGAGCTATTCGAGAAAGCTCTTTTAGCGAATTCTGGCGACTATCCCTCTGAAATGTATCTTGAGAGATGCAGGATGTACCAGTTGAATCCTCCGCCTCCGGATTGGAACGGCGTGTTCGTGATGAAAACAAAATAGTCAGGCGCATAGCCTCCCCAGTGTAGTATCTCTACATCGCGCTAGCGACCTTTTCATGCGGTGAATACCCATAGCGCTTTGCCCAAGTCACGCAGGGAATTGTACCATCCATCTCTCCTCAACCACAGAATTTCGGCGAGCCCTTTGGACCAGATGACTCCCTAACACGCGTGCGGTTGAGTCTTCGATCTGTAAATTGCCTTTCACTCCCCATGGGTTTAAATTGACTCAATGAGTAAAGAAAAACCCGGACGCACAAAGGACGTCAAGTCGCGCCGTGACATTGCACCCGACCAGACGGGAGACGACGTTAAGTTCGATAGGGCACTCCGTCCAAAGTTCCTAAATGATTTCGTGGGACAGAAGAAAATTGTCGACAAGCTGAATGTTTTCATCCAGGCGGCAAAGAAGCGGAGTGAAGCTCTTGACCATGTTTTGCTGATGGGTCCGCCGGGACTTGGGAAGACGACACTTGCTAACATAATCGCGAACGAGCTTGGCTGCGAAATTGTCTCTACGACCGGCCCATCTCTCGAAAAAGCCGGCGACCTGGCAGGCATACTGACATCCATATCGAAAGACGTCGTCGTCTTCATCGATGAGGTGCACAGAATGCCGGCTGCGGTCGAGGAAATCCTTTACGGAGCGATGGAAGATTACAAGCTATCGATCGTAGTGGATCGTGGGCCGGGCGCTCGGAACGTCCAACTCAACATCAACCCGTTCACGCTTGTTGCTGCGACCACTAGGGCGGGTCTCCTCAGCAATCCGTTCCGGTCGAGGTTCGGAATAGTGGAGCGGCTCGAGTATTACGACGATGATTTTCTGAAGAAAATTGTTACCAGGTCGGCCTCGATACTGAGAGTCAAGACCGACGACGATGCGGCGTTCGAGATTGCCCGACGCAGCAGGGGAACTCCACGCATTGCCAACCGTCTGCTCCGGCGAACTCGCGATTACGCCGATGTGAAGGGAAAAAGCAGGATTGATCTCGATATTGCCATGCATGCACTCGACCAGCTTGAGGTCGACAAGACCGGGCTGGATGAGATGGACAGGAAGATACTGGCTACGATCATTGATTACTACAAAGGCGGACCAGTCGGAGTGAACTCAATCGCCGCCGTGGTAAGCGAGGATGCCGGCACCATAGAAGAAGTGTACGAGCCCTTCCTTTTGCAGAAAGGATATTTGAGAAGGACTCTGCGTGGCAGGGAGGCCACCGAGAAGGCCTACGAATTTCTCGGCAAGAAGAAGGCTTCAGCCGCACAAGCCGACTCACTCTTTGGGGAGCCGGGCAAAGAACCGGATGCCTAAGTCGAATCGCATCGGTCGCGCCGGTGTATCAAAGACTTGCCCCGGCCGAAGCGGGGTCACCGCGTAGGTGACAGCTTGCACAGGCACAAAGACGGCAAGTTCCCATTGGTCAACCATAGATTGTTCATGAACGCTCATTGCACGGTGTTTCCGAAGAACTATGGGGGAGCTTGGGCCTTTCGCCTGATGCTGTCCGAAAAGAGGCATCGATTGAAATCAACGCCTCTCAAAGCCAGCAACCCGAAGGGTTTTGTGCGGTTTCCAGCCGTCTCGCGGAGCGATCCATAATGATTGTTTTCTTCAGGCCCTAAAATGAAGCCAAACTTACGTCCTCTTTCTCTTGAGTTCTACCGCCATGACACCTTCAAGCTTATTCCGAAGATTCTGGGGAAAGTTCTCGTCAGAAATATCGGTGGGAAGATAATCGCCGGCAGGATTGTCGAGGTAGAAGCCTATGTCGGCAATGACCCGGCAAGCCATGCGGCTAACGGGATGACGGAGAGGAACAAGGTAATGTTTGAAGACGGGGGCATTGCATATGTCTACTTCACGTATGGAATGCACTTCTGTTTCAACATTGTGACCGACCGCAAGGGATTTCCGGCGGCACTGCTGGTCCGCGCATTGGAACCGCTGGCAGGTATCGAAGAAATGAAGAGGAGAAGGAAGACTACTCTCCTTCGCAATCTGACGAACGGTCCTGCCAAATTATGCCAGGCCCTTGGGATCGACCGGTCGATGAACGGAGCAAGGCTCGACGGGGAAGAACTCTTCATCGCGTACGACGGCTTCGCCGTTCACCGGAAAGACATTCACAGCACAACGAGGATTGGAATCAAAAACGGATCTGAATCCGAATGGAGATTCTACCTGGACGGAAACGAGTTCGTGAGTAAGCGGTAGCAACAAGCCTGAAGAACGCATTAGACTGCGCGTTGCACAGATGAAGAAAGGCCGTCACGAATTGGAAAACCCCAAAATCATTGATCTGTGAAGATCGATCCATTTCCGTGTTATCTGTGTGCCGTCTTCTTAATTTCCCAATTACCCGAGGAAAAACACATTCAAATGCGGAAGGAATAATATGTACAGGGCCCACGTGGTCAGACCGAACGTGATGGGAACGGCGATATTGTCGTCGACGATGTTGTAAGACAACGCTTCGGCAACAGCTGCCGCGACGCCAGCGACGGCGCCAACCAGATATTCCGCAAACAGGTAATCCACCTTCGGGGTCAAACAGACGGCTACAATCGCCATGACCACGAAGGCTAAGCTCCCCTCGTAACTCTTCGGCATGTTGCGACCGGGAAAGATCTTGTGCTTGCCGAACCTTTTTCCGAAGACTGCCGATGATGCATCTGCAAGTATCAGCACGGTGAAACTGGTTATCATGATGAACTTCGGAAACATGACAATGCAGATCACCGCCGATATCAGCATGAACGTTGCGCCGTTCAGGGCATGTTTCTTCCGATCGACTTCGTGGCTGCGGAGGAGGAAACCGAAAAACCTGTAGAAGAGCTTGGAGATCAGAGGAACATCGTACCGGGCAAGATCTATTATCACGAATGCTGCAGTCAGTGGAATGAGTATCCAGAGCGCCATCGCCTTTGGAATGAAGTAGTAGACTAAAGGAATCAGGAGCGAGATGAGATGGATCGCCTTCCTTACCAGCTCCGCCTTGAAGTCTACCCTGTCCTGAAGCGCGGGTTGCTCAATCAAATCAGATGAGACCAAAAGCTGCGCGCTCTGCCAGGTTCATGTTCATGACTATTGATGAAATCCGTAAATCATATGACTGAATCTCAGTTCTTGCTCGCTGTGGGAGCAACCGGTTCGCTGCTTCCGTCTGCCTGGCTCTTGCCGTTACCGTTAGGTTTGACATACGGCGGCAGTTCTTCGCCACGAATCGCTTTGTCTACCTCATCCGCGTCGAGTATCTCACGCTCGAGGAGGGCGTTCGCGAGTCTGTCCAACGCGTCTCTATGTTCATTTATGATCTTCTCAGCCCGTCCCATGCATGACAGGACAATTCCTCTTATTTCCTCGTCGATCTCGATCGCCGTTTTCTCGCTGTAATTCCGGTGCTTTGTTATTTCACGTCCCAGGAAAATCTCCTGTTCATTCTCTCCCCAGGTCAGGGGACCGAGTCTGTCACTCATCCCCCATTCGCAAACCATCTTCCGGGCTATGTTTGTCGCTTTCTCGATGTCGTTTCCGGCGCCGGTCGTGAACTTGTTGAAGATGATTTTTTCAGCCGCGCGCCCTCCGAGCGCATACGTTACCATCGCGAGCAAGTACTCACGCGAGTATGTATGCTTCTCGTCAATCGGAAGATACGTCGTCACACCGAGTGCGCGTCCGCGCGGGATGATCGTCACCTTATGAACCGGATCGGCTTCGGGGACCATCTTCGCCACAAGCACGTGACCCGATTCGTGGAATGCCGTGACTTTTTTCTCCTCGTCTGAAATGATGGTGCTCTTCCGTTCCGGACCCATCATGACTTTGTCTTTCGCGTCTTCCATGTCCGGCATGCTGACACTGGAGCTGTTCCGTCTTGCTGCCAGGAGCGCGGCCTCGTTGACGAGATTAGCGAGCTCCGCACCGGCAAAACCGGGAGTCTCCTTCGCGATAATGCTCAGGTCCACGTCGGGTGCAAGCGGTATGTTCCGCGTATGGACTTTGAGGATGCCCTCTCTCCCTTTCACGTCTGGTCTGTCCACCACAACTTGTCTGTCAAATCTTCCGGGACGCAGTAGGGCAGGGTCAAGGACATCTGGGCGGTTCGTTGCGGCGATTATGATTGTCCCGCTATTTTGTTCAAAGCCGTCCATCTCCACGAGGAGCTGGTTCAGAGTCTGTTCGCGCTCGTCGTGTCCACCTCCAAGTCCGGCACCGCGATGTCTGCCGACTGCGTCAATCTCGTCGATGAAAACGATGCATGGCGCATTCTTCTTCGCTGTATCGAAGAGGTCCCTAACACGGCTTGCACCGACGCCGACAAACATTTCGACGAAATCGGCGCCACTGATCGAGAAGAAGGGAACGCCTGCTTCACCTGCGACGGCACGGGCGAGAAGGGTCTTGCCTGTGCCGGGGGGACCGAGAAGCAACACTCCTCTCGGAATCTTCCCTCCCAGTCGCTGGAATTTAGCGGGCTCTTTGAGAAACTCGATTATTTCACCCAACTCTTCCTTTGCCTCGTCGGCCCCCGCGACGTCATGAAACGTCACCTTCACCTGACTTTCCGTCATGAGCTTCGCGCGGCTCTTCCCGAAGCTGAAAATGCCTTTTGTGTTGTTCCCCTGCATCCGTCGCATGAAGACAAACCAGATGCCGAGGATGAGCACCCATGGGAGGAAATTAATCAAACCGTTCACCCACTGGTCACTTTCCTTGACGAAGTTAAACTTAACGCCCGCTTTCTCCCATTGGGCGATCACGTTCGGATCAGACGCTTGCGGAAGGAAGACGACGAACTTGGTGATCTTTTTCCTTTGGCCGGCATCGGTTGTAATTTCGGTCGGCTCTTTGAGCGTGCCGTGAAAATCGTAGTTGTTCACATCGGACTTCTTGATGACCGCTTCCTTGACCAGACCTGAGTCGAGCAGAGTCTGGTACTGCGTGTAGGTTATTTCAGTCTCCTGATTATCGCTTCCCCGGAACAGCGTCATCACCAGGAAGACAGCTAGTATTATTGCTGCCCATGCGATGATGATTCTTCCCGTCCGCCAGTTGAAGTCATCTTCCGGTGGTTGGTTCGGCTTTCTCTTCAGATTCGGGGGTACCCCCCTTCGCTTCGGAGGGCCGTTCTTATTTTTGTCGTTTTGTGGATTCGGCATCAAATAAACTCCTGTCCATGACAGGTCATTGACCTGTGGACTATTTATCTAGGATATATATCGATCTCAGGTTTCTAGCCTTCTGCGCATAATCCAATCCGTAGCCAATAACAAAGTGGTTTGGAATTTGGAAACCTATATAATCTACCTTAAAATCGATTTTAACGCAATCACTCTTGTACAGCAGGGTCACGACGGCAAATGAACGAGGATTCTGCTTCGCAATCAATCTCTTGATGAAATCCATCGATAAGCCTGAATCAATGATGTCTTCAACGATCACGATGTCCCTGTCTGTAACTTGACAGTTTAAGTCCTTCAAAAGTTTCACGTTTCCAGAAGAAATCTTCGCGTCGCCGTAGCTCGACAGTTTGAAGAAATCAATTTCGCAATCGATTGTGATCTGTCGAATCAGATCTGAGAAGAAAATGAATGAGCCGTTCAGCACCCCGATGAATATCGGGGTTCTTCCTGAATAGTCGACGTTTATTTCCGTGGCGAGTTCGCGAACGCGCTTTTGGATCTCTTCCTCCGGGATGAACACACGGAATCTCTCACTGTTGACGGTGACGTACTGCGCCGGTTCATTTATAGCCGAATTCAAGTTTCAATATTCTCCTTGTGTCTTCTTTCAGTTTTAACCTGTCGTCAAGTCTTAAGCCGCAGACCCAGATTATGCCATCCTTGTTGCCCAGAACGATAACGTTGTTCTTCTGGTAAACGGGAATCTTAGAATCGACGAGAAAATCGCTGATCTTCTTCCGCCCTTTCATTCCAAGCGGCATGAACCAGTCTCCCGGGTGCCAATTGCGTAGAGTGAGCGCCTCGCCTGCGACATCTGCATCCACAAACTCAACAACGGGGGAGAGGGAAAAGTGCACTTCCTTTCGCTCGACTATCTCACTGTTGAAATAGAATTCCTCAAATTCATATTTCTTCCCGGGAATGATCTCGGCCACGAATTCCGCCGGTTCCTTCTGGTCTCTGATGAAGACGAGATTGTACCTGTCTCTGTACACGACCACGTTGTTGCCGATCTCTATTGAACTTCCCGTTTCGGAGTTCACCAGGTCCATGATGACCTGGACCTTGGCATAGTCCACTTCACCATGCACAAAGTCCTTCAGAGCCATGATTACGATATTCTCCTGAATAAACAGGAGAGAATTCCTGAGTTTAAAAATATCTATGACAAGTTTCCCTTCATCGAATTTCTTTGCTATGTTCTGGTACAGGACACGCACTTCATTATTGATGAAATGACCAAGTTCCTGGAAAATTTCACCGGCCCGGTTGATCGTGGCGACTGCACCGGGGTTGATCTTCTCCTGTATCTGGGGAAGGATGGAGTGGCGAATGAAATTCCGCGCATAGTAATTCTTGACGTTCGATGAGTCTTCTCTGAACTTCAGACTCTTCAACTTAGCGTATTGTTCAATTTCAGTTCGTTCGGCAAACAACAGGGGTCTTACGATATCGTCACGCTTCAATGGGATGCCGCCGAGTCCATTGGGGCCTGAGCCACGCAGAAGATTGAACAGAATTGTCTCGGCATTGTCGTTGGCATTGTGGGCGGTAGCGATCTTTGTGAAGTTCTTCAGGATCTTTACAGTCTCAAAGAACTTGTAGCGAATTTCACGGGCACCCACCTGCAGCGAAGTCTTATGTTCTACCATAAACGCTCTCGTGTCGGCGGTGTGGACGAAACACTCGAGACCGTAATTCTCAGCCAGCTGCTTCACGAATTCTTCGTCTTCATCAGATTCTTTGTCTCTGAGCCGGTGGTTGACATGGGCTACCGCAACTTCGAGATGATGGCTGCTCTTCAGTTCAATCAGAAGGTCAAGAAGGACGGTGGAATCGATGCCGCCCGAAACGCCCACTATGATCCTGTCGTTGTCAGAGACAAGCTGGTGCTTTCTGATAAAAGCGTCGAATCTATTAAAAAAGCCGCGTAGCATCATCCGATAGAAAAAAATGTCCCGCAACGCGGGAACTGATCTTTTATTGAAGTTATTATTCGCACGTGTGAATTGCAATTTGCGATCCGTAACCGAGGAAAGTCCTTTCCATTCAGGCTTCCGCAGTTTATATTATTGACGTCCCGCGGAGTGCAGCCTAGCCCGGCTGGAACGTTAGGTCTTTGGCTGAAGGGCCGTGTCTCGTAGGATCCATCGATGATGTTTGAAAGAGTTGTGTAGTAGTTCTTTTCTTATCTTGATTTATTCGGGGTGTGGCTCAGTCCGGTTAGAGCACCTGCCTTGGGCGCAGGGGGTCGGAGGTTCGAATCCTCTCACCCCGACTAAGAATAAATTTTAGACTCTAAGTTCGAAATTCTGAACAATATCAAATGCGAAGAATACGGATCCCCCGACAACGAGTCTCCTGTCCTTTCTGCTTTTAGATTTTGATGTTGTTTGGAGTTTAGGATTTCGACTTCAGGGTTTCCGGGTCTCCTCCTTAACATCCCCGCGAGTTCTTGACTTTCTTTCATACTACGGCTATATTTTCCACACAATGCGGGAATAGCTCAGTTGGTAGAGCGCAACCTTGCCAAGGTTGATGTCGCGGGTTCGAGTCCCGTTTCCCGCTCAAGGAATAGCTCATAGCTGATGGTTCATGGCTTATACGAGATGTGTTGTGAGTACTTGCTACGAGCTATGAGCTATCGACTTTAAAGCGGCGACGTACCCAAGTGGTAAGGGAGAGGTCTGCAAAACCTTTATGCGGCGGTTCGAATCCGCCCGTCGCCTCAAGTTGACTTGTACCCGAACAAGCGATGTTGATAGAAAAGTCGCTTGGAGTTATGTCCCGCCCTCTTGCCCCCAACTATAGGAGTCTCTGATGAAAACTGTATTGGTCGTCGACGACGAAAAGGATATTGTCCAGCTTATCCGCTACAATCTTGAGCGAGAGGGTTTCAAGGTTGAGTCTGCTGGCGATGGGAATGAAGCGCTGCGAAAAGCCGTCGAGGTCAAGCCTGACGTCATTCTTTTAGACATAATGCTTCCTGGGAAGGACGGCTATGAGGTCATCAAGTCCCTGAATCAAAGTGAGAAGACGGTGGGGATCCCCGTGATATTTCTGACGGCGAAGAGCGCGGAGTTTGACGAGGTGCTTGGCCTTGAGCTTGGCGCCGATGACTACGTAGTCAAGCCGATCAGTCCCAGAAAACTCGTCTCCCGGATTCGTGCCGTCCTGCGACGCTACGAGGGGGTGAAGTCAGAAGAGGTGAGAAACATAGACTTCGGGACGCTAGTCATCGACAGGGAAAGTTACATGGTGAAGGTAGGCGGGGACAAGGTCTTTTTCCCTCGAAAGGAGTTCGAGATATTGTACTATTTGGCGTCGCACGAAGGGAAGGTCGTGTCCCGAGAAACCCTGCTGAGCAGGGTCTGGGGAGCCGATGTCTATGTGGGTGACAGGACTGTTGACGTCCACATCCGGAAAATACGCGAGAAACTCGGTGAACATTCTGAGATGATCGAAACCATAAAGGGTGTCGGGTACAAATTCAAGGTAGAATGATCAAGTTTCTCTACTCATATAAGGCCAGAGCTGCTCTCGCAATATCGATAGGCGTCGCCATCTATCTTCTCTTATTCTTTGTCGAAAATGTCTTCTCGATGCAGTCCTCGCTTGTGGCGAACCATCTGGCGACATCAGCAATCTTGGGAGCGGTACTCTTCTTTGTTTTCGAGGAAGTGCTGGTCGCCTTCAGAAGGCGCCAGACGAAATTGCTGAACATGATAGTTGATGCGCTGCAACGCATAAGCGCGGGCGACCTCTCGGTACAGTTGCCAGAGACTGGGGCTATTGAGTTGAGACAGGTCAGCAAGCTTACCAACCAAATCGTCGGCAAGTTGAAGGACGACATAGCGAAGCTTGAGAAGCTGGAAAGGGTGCGAAGCGAATTTCTCGCGAATGTTTCGCACGAGCTCCGCACGCCGATCTTCAGCATTCAGGGATTCATCGAGACTCTCATAGACGGCGCGATGGACGATCCGAAGGTGAACAGGGAATTCCTTCAGAAGGCCTATGAACACTCGGAACGACTCAACATGTTGTTGAACGATCTCATCGAGATATCGCGAATAGAGAGTGGTGAAATGAGAATGAGCTTCCGCTACTTCAATCTCTCAGAGTTCCTGAAGAATGTTGTGGAAGAAATGCGGCCGAAAGCCGAGAAGAAATCTCTTCAATTGTCAAATGAGGCCAGTTCGGAAGAGACACTCGTTCTGGGCGACAGAGAAAGGCTGAGGCAAGTCCTCTCGAATCTCATAGACAATTCGATAAAGTACACCGACAAAGAGGGAAAGATTGAGGTCGGCTTCATTGATCTTCAAAACTCCGTGAGGGTTTACGTGAGAGACACTGGCAACGGTATCGGCAAGGAGCATCTCGCGAGGATTTTCGAGAGATTCTACAGGGTCGACAAGGACAGAAGCCGCAGCGTCGGAGGAACCGGGCTCGGGCTGGCGATTGTTAAACACATAATTGAAGCACACAACAGCAAGGTCGAGGTGAAGAGCGAGCTTGGCAAAGGCTCGGAATTTAGCTTTATTCTGAAAAAATGAGATGCAAAATTCGCGGATAGGAATTAAGTTCCTACATCGCAAAGGAGATAGGTCAATGCACAGACATTTTGAGGATCTACTGGAGAGTTTGAGGGCCAACCTCATCAAAATGGGGAGCCTTGTCGATGAACAACTTGAACTTGCCTTCAGGGCACTTCATGATGGAGACCTCCTTGCGACCCAGAGAGTCTTCGAGACGGAAAAAAAAGTAAACAACTTCGACAACTTGCTCGATCAGCAGGTCGACGAGATCATGGCACTTGAGCAGCCGGTGGCTGCGGACCTGCGGCTTGTTGTATCTGCAATAAAGATGAACCATGAACTCGAGCGTATCGGGGATGTGGCAGTGAACATCGCCCAGCGGGTCGAGCCGCTGAAGAATCATCACGACCTGGTCCGCAGCACTGCCATACTGGAGATGGGTGATGTAGCGCGGCGTATGGTGCACGATAGCCTCGATTCATTCATCCATGCCGACGCCGAACTCGCGCGCCGAATTTGCAGGGAAGACGATATCGTCGACGAGATGAACAGGCAGAAGTTCCGTTTCGTAATAGAAGAGATGAAGAAGAATCCGGAAATGATTGAACCCGGCGCCCATTTGATTGTCGCCCTGAAGCATATAGAACGGATTGCCGATCACGCTACGAATATTGCCGAGGACGTCGTTTTCCTGGTCGACGCAAAAGTCATCAAGCATCACGCGTCCGACAAGAGTTAGGAGAAACAGAGGTTCGTTCGCGATGACTCTTTTGTGTATCTACCACCGTGGAATTGTTCCTCCACGGATTGGGTCTTATTGATACTCAAACCCGGCTTCCCTAACTTATCTAAGGACTTCGGGAAAACGAGATGCTCTTCAGGAAAAAACAAGATCCTCCAGCCAGTTCGCGCAAGCCCGAGGATATTACGCGACTTGAGACTGCGGCCCATTTGCGCCTTGCCGACAAATTTATCAGGGAGGGTAAATTCTCCGAGGCTAGGGAGGAACTTGATTCCGTCAAGTCAATTGACCGGAACAACGTCTATGCACTAGCACTCGAAGAACGCTTGCACGAAGTGGAGGCCGCAGCCGCGAAGTCACGTCAGCAAACGGAAGCTGAGCCAGTTCAGGATGAGCCCAAAGAAAGAGAGACAGCCCGATCTGAACCACTTCCTTCTCAGCCCGATGAGCAAGCAATCAGGCGGGAGATTGAAGGGAAGCTGAAGAGTGAATATGACAAGAGGTTTACGGATGAGATTCGCAAAGCCGAGCAGAGAATAGCGGAGGCACTCAGGAAGGAGCGCGAATGGCAGGAATCCGAGCGCGCCTCACTCATTTCCGGCCTGGAAAAAGAGAAGGAAAAGTTCAGGCAAGAGCTTGAAAGACAAGCCAGGGAAAATCTCGAAGTCGAGATAGGCAGAATGGAGGCGACCTACCGTCAGCAGCTCGCCGCTGAAAAAAGGAGGGCGGAAGAAGAGACACGCTCGGAGATGAGCGCCCTGTACGAGAAATCCATGCTTGAACTGAAGGAAGATGCTGCCAGGGAAAAGCGGGCTCTTCTTGACAAAGAACGCAAAGCGGTGGAAGATAGCAGAAAACAAATGAAGGCCGACTTCGAAAGGCAGCTCGCGGCTGAGCTCTCAAGCATCAAGGCAGCCAGCAGGGAAGAGCAGGAAAGAGAGCGCGAGAAGACTGCGGAGATGACCCGGCAGAGACTTCAGAGAGAGTTTGAAGAAAAGCTCGAGATTGAGAAGAAGAGAATTGAGGAGCAGATAAGGTCTCAGCAGATCGACCTGGAGAAGATTTATGAAGGACGATACGCAAAGCTCGAGTCTTCGCTGGAAGCTGAGCTGAAAATGAGGTTGGAAGAAATTGAGCGGAACGAGCAGGCTGAATTTGAGCACAAGATCGCCGAGGCGCGCGGGCAACTCGAGACAGAATACCAGCAAAAGCTGGCAAATGAGATTGCATCTCAGCGCGAGAAGATGTCGGGCCAGGTTGAGGACGAAATAGAAATCCGCAGATCGAGACTAGAGGCGAATCGCAGGGAAATTGTAGAAGAGGAGCAGCGGAAGCTGAATGAGGCAAGGGAGTCAATGAGGATGGAGATGGAGCAGGAGGTTGTCCGGAGAATAGCCGATGCACGCGTCTCTGCGGAGGCGAGCTACGATTACAAGCTGAAGTTGCTCGGTCTGCATCTTCCAGACACCAGGGAGGAGAAGCTCCAGATGTACAAGACCCGCCTGCGTGAGGCGTGGGTAATGCCTCCTCTGACCCCGGAAGTTGCGGGGGAGCTGACGCGGCTGCGAGATGTCCTTGGGCTGACGTTTGAAGACCATACTGAATGTGAAGGAGAGGTGAGGGTCCAGGCGTTTCTGGCTGAAGTCGAAAAGGAAATACGAAAGGGCAGGATAAGGGCCGGTGAAACGCGGATACTGAACGACCTCAAGGAACAGTATCAGATGACTGCAGAGGAATCCGGCAGGCTTGAACCTCAAATACTCTCGGCATCTGAACGGGCGGCTATGAAAGCTGTGATCCTGGTTGTGGACGACGAGCAGAGTCTTCTGGACTCCGTGAAGATGATCCTGGAGGGTTACGGCTTTAATGTGCTGACTTGTCAAAGTACGA
>CAZRXH010000025.1:0-21038 GCA_964603995.1 uncultured Bacteroidota bacterium
CCCGAACCCACTGATTAAGAGTCAGTTGCTCTACCAATTGAGCTAGTGATGCAGGAGTCTCAATATAAATTTCAGAGGCCGGAAAATCAATTCGAAAAAGGACGCCGGACAAGCCCCCAAAAGGAGCGTTCGGAATATTGGAAAAGGAGAGTCAGATGAAAAAGACCAACCGAAAACCGAAAGTCAGCGAGGAACCGGTCCGCACGCGGCCGGAGCTTCCTGAAGATTACAGCACCGAAACACATCTTATATACGGAAAAGGTCACTCTGAGAAGTGGGATTATTCCCATCACCTCGTACCACCCATGACGGCGAGCGCCACATTCCGACTCGAATCTGCGCAGCGAGGGGCGCAGGGCTTTATTGAATTTGCCCACACCGTCGAGGGAAAGGAAGTCTCTAAACAGACGCCGATCTACATCTACGACCGGCTTGGTGAGCCGAACAAGGATTTGCTCGAAGACAACCTGGCCATGGCCGAGTCCGGTGACGCATGTGTCACATTCAGCAGCGGCATGGGTGCAGTAGCCGCAGCGCTCGGGATACTATCGGCTCCCGGCGATCAGGTGATTGCTCACAGGACGATGTACGGCTGTACCTACGAACTTCTCACGCTCTGGTATCCGCGATATCAAATCGATGTCAAATTTCTCGACCTTGTGAATCCTGCGAATCTGAGGAAGGCGATCACGGATGCTACGCGCGTCGTGTACTTCGAGACTCCCGTGAATCCTACGCTGGACCTGATAGACATCGGTGCGATCTCCGAGATAGTCAAAGCTGAAAACACCAGGAGAAAAAAGCATAACAGGATCAGCATAGTGGTCGACAACACTTTTGCGACCCCGTTTTGCCAGCGCCCGATAGAGCTCGGTGCCGATTTTGTGGTACACTCGCTTACGAAGAACATCGGCGGGTTTGGCACCGATGTCGGAGGTGCGGTGGTCGGGCCTCTCTGGAGCAGGGACAGGCTACTGCTTTACCGCAAGGATTTCGGGGCGGTGCTCGGAACGAAGAACGCGTGGGACGCGCTCGTGTACGGTCTGCCTACGCTTGCAATGCGGGTCCGTCAGCAGCAGAAAGCTGCCTCCGAGATCGCTCGGTTCCTTTCGGGCCACCCCAAGATTGACAGGGTCAATTATCCCGGGTTTGAAGAGTCGCCCCAGTACATCCTTGCTCAGAAGCAAATGCGCGACTTCGACGGGAACTTTGCGCCTGGTTCGATGATTTATTTTGTAGTAAAGGGGAAGTCCCCCGAAGAAAGCAGGTTCAACGCCGAGAAGTTGACAAATTTCCTGGCGAAAGACGCGTACACGATAACACTTGCGGTCAGCCTCGGAAACATCAGGACGCTGGTCGAACATCCCGGCAGCATGACTCACGCGGCCATACCTGCCTCCGAGCAGGTGAAGAAAGGAATTGATCCGGGCGGAATGAGACTTTCGATCGGGCTTGAAAAAGTCGATGACATCATACGAGATTTGCAGAAAGCACTGAACAAGATTTGACGAGCACATACTTACAATCCGATCTCCTGTCGAATTCGGGAGCGATCGCCGCAATCAGCCTTCGAGTCGAGGGCAAGCCCAACTTCTTCAGCATGAAACGAAATGGAGTCATGGACGGTGTCGAGGCAGAGAACAGAAAGGAGTTTTTTGCTTCGCTCGGTTTTGAAGAGTCATCTGTGGCTAGAGGCGAGCAGGTGCATGGAGACAACGTCTGCATCGCCGAAACGGCGCGGACTTTCCCCGCCACAGATTCCCTGGTGACTCATCGCAGCGACTTGCTCCTTGTCATCTCGGTCGCTGATTGTGTACCAGTTTTGATTTTCGACAGGAGACTCAAAATTGCAGCCGCAGTGCATTCTGGATGGAAAGGGACAGTAAGAAATATCGCCGGAAAGACCGTGAACTTTCTTCGAAATGAATTAAATTCAAAACCGGACGATGTGGTAGCTTTCATCGGTCCATCGGCTGGAGCCTGCTGCTATGAAGTTGGAGAGGACGTAGCAGGACATTTCAGCAAGGAAATATTGAGACCAACCGAGAGGCCGGGAAAGTTCAAACTGGATCTGAAGCTTGCGACGTCGTCCCAGTTGGCTGCTTCAGGGATCCCGATGGACAATATCGAAATTAGTGAACACTGTACGATTTGCGAGGCGAATTTTCATTCGTTTCGACGCGACAGAGGGTTGAGCGGGAGGATGCTCGCGGCTATCGCGATCAAGTAGGAGGTTTTATCTATGTGTGGAATAGTGGGCTATATCGGCGGCAAAGACGCCTGCGAAGTGCTGGTTGAAGGCTTGAAGAGACTGGAGTATAGAGGTTATGACTCCGCCGGAGTGGCGCTTCTCACGAACAATCATATCGATGTTATAAAGACACCGGGCAAGGTCTCAAAGCTCGAGGAGATGATTTCCAATTCGTGCTCATCGAGAATCGGAATAGGACACACAAGATGGGCGACTCACGGCGAACCGAACACCGTCAACGCGCACCCACATACGGACTGCAGCGGCAATATAGCGATCATCCACAACGGCATCATAGAGAACCATTCGGCATTGAAAACAGAACTCATCTCGCTGGGGCACAAGTTCAGAAGTCAAACCGACACCGAGGTGCTGGCTCATCTGATAGAGGAGTTCTATTCGCGTACCAAGAATCTTGAAATGGCAGTTCGTCTCGCACTCAAGGAGGTTGACGGGACATTCGGGCTTGTCGTCATGTCGGCGAGTGAACCTGAGATGCTCGTCGCCGCGCGAAGAGGCAGCCCGCTCGTAATTGGCCTCGGCGAATCGGAAAACCTTATCGCGTCGGATGCCTCGGCGCTCATCAGACACACTCGAAATGTCATTTATCTTCATGACAATGAGATCGCCGTCATTACTCAGAAAATCGTCTCCCTGAAAAACCTGGAAGATGAAGCTATCGAGCGCGAATCCGAGTTCCTGACCTTCGACCTTGAGCAGATTGAGAAGGGGGGATTCGCTCACTTCATGCTGAAGGAAATCAACGAACAGCCGGAGACTGTACTGAATGCCTTTCGCGGAAGGCTGATTGACGCGGATGGTATCTCCAAGATGGGTGGTCTGCGGGATGTTCATGACAAGATAGCGAACGCCAAGAGGTTCGTCATCCTGGCGTGCGGTACTTCGTGGCACGCAGCACTCGTCGGAAAATACATACTGGAACAGTATGCGAAAATACCTGTCGAAGTGGATTATGCCTCTGAGTTCAGGTACCGGAACCCGGTCCTCATGGAAGGTGACGTCGTCTGGGCGATAAGTCAAAGCGGTGAGACCCTCGACACTTTGGCCGCATTGCGCGAGGCAAAGGCGAAAGGTGTTCCGGTTTACGGGATAGTCAACGTCGTCGGGAGCACAATCGCGAGAGAAACAGACGCGGGCGTCTATATTCACGCCGGGCCGGAAATTGGCGTCGCCTCGACAAAGGCTTTTACATCTCAGCTGGCAGTGCTGAATCTTATCAACCTGTTTGTGGCCCGGAAAAGAAATACTCTGACGCTTGAACAGGGGAAAGCTATTGTCGCAGAAATGCACAAACTGCCGGAGAAAATCCAGCAGATACTAGACAACACGGAGGAGATCGAAGCGATCGCGGAGGAATTCAAGGACTCTCGCAACTTCCTTTATTTGGGCAGAGGTGTAAATTTTCCTGTGGCACTTGAGGGAGCTTTGAAACTCAAAGAAATCTCCTATATACACGCCGAGGGATATCCGGCCGCCGAGATGAAACATGGACCGATTGCGCTCATAGACGAGAACATGCCCGCGGTTTTCATCGCGCTTGGGGACTCGACTTATGATAAGATACTGAGCAACATCCAGGAGGTCCGCGCGAGGAAGGGCAATGTAATTGTCATTGCCAATGAGGCCGACGATCGTCTAAGAGAGCTCGCGAAACATATCATCGTTATTCCAAAGACTCTGGATATCCTAAGTCCTATTCTTGCGGTGATCCCACTTCAGCTGATGTCATACTACATGGCCGTCAGGCGCGGATGCAACGTGGACCAGCCGAGAAACCTGGCGAAGAGCGTAACAGTAGAATAGTAGCTCATCCGCCTCGCGAAGTTACGAAGCCCGTTCACAAGAAATGGACGGAGTGATGCGGGGAAAGAACCTGTGTTACAACCTGTAACCTAAAGTGACCTCGAACAGCGCGGGCGCGACGAGCTGGTAGCCTGTCACGTGAGTCAGCAGCGGGATCCTCACGTCTCCATATAGCTGTATGTTCTGACTGACATTGACCTCGACACTGGGCGAAATATAAAGCCGTTCATATCCCGTGTTAGCCGGGTCGGCGTTCAGCCCGCTGTCGGAGCCGCGGAAGGAGGCTATCAACTGAAGCATCGGAACTATTTTGTAAGTGTCAAGCAAGTTATCGTAATGCGCTCCGAAGGTCATGTCGAAACTGTCTCCCGGCCTGTATCCGTCGCGCGAATTGAAGGCGTGCTGCCACATTGCCTGGGCATACCATCCCCAGCTGTCTTCCTGTCCCATCTGGTATCCGCCAAGAAGCAAGTCCGTTGTCCCAGTGCCGATCTGCGTGTCCCTATCCAGTAAGGAGAGGTTGTAAGGGCCGGTCGGAAGCTTCAGACCGAACTGGATGGCGGTGGACATATCTTCCGATATCCCGGTGTACATTCCGAGCACACGAACATCCGCGAGTGAGAGATGGTCCACAGAAGCCAGGCCGCCGCTCTCGCTGGTTGTCTGGAAATAACGGTTCCATATAGGCGCCTCGACCATAACGCCCCAGTCTCTATCTGCCATATACTGAAAGCCGAGAGTGTAGAATCTCGACCGGATAATTTTGTCCTCGTTCAGGGATGAGGATGCGCCATTCCAGGCGCTCCAGTTGTCGTACTGATCTATGTAGTCGTAAGTGAGAAACATCCTCAGGCCGGCTGAAGTCGCCATCATCCACCTCGCGCCGACGGAGAAAACATTGCATCCGCAAGCGCACGCGAAAGTTGAAGACGGGATGGAAAGCGTAATGACCGCAGCTGCGGTCAAAGAAATAATAGGTTTTCTTCTGAAAAATTTCACGGCATTCTTCATAACAAGTTATGGATGTAGGGGTTCCAAAGCTGGAGTTGTCACCTTTACTTTGCCTCTCGATGGTTAGACAGAACACGCGTTACTCAAATGTCGCGTCCGCGAAAGGGATTTATCTCATGAAAAGGCTGTACGTCAATACCAGAAAGACAAAAGCCGTGAAGACGGTATATCGCCCGTTTCGCTCCGCGAATGCAAAATACAACATCGATGCGAGCACCCGGACGTACGGCGTCAACATCAGGGTCGCAATACCGAGATTCACCAGGAGCCGCGGTCGCAGCGGCGGATGAACAGTCTGGTAGAAATCGTTCACTACAAAATGGTACAGGTTCATCCCGCCGATGGAATAGACGAGCCCCACTTTGCCGGTCGAGGCGTAATGCCAGACGAGTCCGGCGCCTATCAGTACGATGCTCAGCAATACTCCGACCAGGAGTATGTAGCCAACCAGTATTTCCATTCGTGATGCAGAGGCGTCCGCGCCGGGCTGCGATGTCACATTTGCCTGGATCTCTTGATGCGTCATGCTATCATTCCTATTCCGCGAACGATCATTTCAATGCCGAGGATTGCAAGGACGATCAGGAAAAAAAGTCGCACCGACCGGTTAGTGAGTCTCACGAGAAGCTTCGTGCCCAGGAAAGCGCCGGCTACGATTCCGATGATGACCGGCGCGGCGAGTGCGGGGTTGATCATGCCGGCCGCGAGATATACGCTTGTGCCTGCGAGTGCGGTAACGCCGATTATAAGATTGCTCGTGGTTGTGGAGACTTTTGGAGGAAGACCCATTACCAGATCATGGATCAGCACCTTCAGGGCGCCCGCGCCGATTCCGAGAAGACCGGCAATCATTCCGGCGCCGAACATCAGCGGCCCGCCGAAATACGCCCGCTTTCCCTTGTAAGCGATCGTCTCGTGCGAGGCCTGGTCGTAGTATTGTCCCTCTAACTGCAGCCATCTCGAGAAGCCGTCCTGGTGCTCGACAGGATGCCATCCCTCGCCGCTGTGCAGAAGCAGAGCCAGCCACGAACCGAGCAGCACGATCCCGAAGACTATGAAGAGCGGGGCCTGGGCGGAGACGAGCGTTATTGCCGCTCCGATGATCGCTCCGGTGATCGTGAACATCTCGAGGAACATTCCGACTTTCAGGTTCGTGATCCCGTCGCGGACGTATGCCGACGCCGCGCCGGAAGAAGTCGCGATTACCGAGACGATGCTGATCGCGATCGCGTGCTTGATATCCATGCCGAGAAGCGTCAGCGCCGGTATGAGCACCACTCCTCCTCCCATTCCGCTCATCGCACCGACGAAACCGGCGACGACAGATATTAGCAGTAATAACTCGAATGACATGCGCGTGACTCCATCTTCAGAGCTCTATTTGTCGAATTGCAACTCTCCCCGCAGTGGAACGAAGTTTCAGCCGTCCGTACTCAAATACGGTTTGTGAAGAAAGATTCTAAGAAGCCGTAAATAGAAATAGGCTGGCAGCCAATCAGGCGGTCAGACTAATAACAACTCTGGCACGCAAAAGTTTCACGCATGTTACGGAGCATGGCCGGAGGGGCCAGCTATCATTGGTATACCGGTGGCTTTGCAGAGATCGCGTTCCGTTCTGAGTCATAGTGAGATCGGTATGCGGTCGTCAAACCATTTCTTGTGTCACATTGCGATGTCTACGCAGAGGTCGAACGTCGCTCTGCTTCATCGCAAGATGGCTCCGCAAAGGTCGGACCTTGCTTTGCATCATATTGAGATGGCTTTGCAGAGGTTGCGATTTACTTTGCATCACATCATGATCGTTCCGAACGGCCTGGAAACCATCTTTTTGAGGTTTGTTGGCGCCTCTGTCGGTTTTGATCGGAACTACCGCGTTTCGCATTCATGAATCAAGCGAAAGAAGCATGTCCTGATGGTTTGGTTCCCCTCAAATCCATCGTTTTGCGGTCCCGGCGGTATGCGAAGTGCATTCCGGCATTCGGCCTCCAGGTAGTGGACTTCTCTCAGGCCAGCAGTTTCCCAGTCGCTACTCCACTCCTTTATGGATTCTTTATGCCAACAACATATCTCTTTACGTCTCCTTAATTGCCCGCCTGCCTCGCAATCTGCCATATTTATCCGCAATAAAAACAAAGGTCGTAGGCTGATATGATAATCGGACTCGTGATTGCGATAGCGCTACTGGTGTATCTGGTTTATACTCTTATCAAGCCGGAGAAATTCTAATGCTCATCGCCACATTTGGAATCTTCGGCATGCACGATATTGTGCAGATCGGTGTATTCCTTCTCGCACTTATCCTGCTGACGCCGCCGCTCGGAGCGTTCATGGCAAAGGCGCTCAACGGAGAGAGGAATTTTCTTACTCCGGTTTTCGGCGGACTCGAGAGATGGTTCTATAGAATTTGCCGCATCGATCCCGATGAAGAGATGGACTGGAAGACTTACCTGGTTGCGGTGATCGCCTTCAGTCTCGTCGGACTCGTTCTGCTGTGGCTGCTGCAGGTGACGCAAGCATATCTTCCGCTGAATCCACAGCATCTCCCGAACGTCTCGTGGGATCTGGCGTTCAATACCGCCGTCAGCTTCATGACGAATACCAACTGGCAGTCGTACGCCGGCGAAACGACGCTGAGTTATTTCGTCCAGATGGCAGGACTCACCGTTCACAATTTCGTAAGCGCGGCGGCAGGTATGGCGGTTCTCCTCGCGCTTATTCGCGGCATAACCCGGAAGTCGACGGAGGGCCTCGGAAATTTCTGGGCCGATCTCGTTCGCATGACTCTGTATGTGCTTCTTCCGCTCTCGATAATACTGACGTTGATTCTCGTCGGGCAGGGAACGGTGCAAACATTGTCAGGTTACGCCCATGCCACGACACTCGAAGGTCAGAAGCAGGTTATAGCCGTCGGTCCCGCCGCTTCTCAGATTGCGATAAAGGAACTCGGTACGAACGGCGGTGGGTTCTTCAATGCCAACAGCGCTCATCCGTTTGAGAACCCGACACCTTTGACAAATTTCTTTGAAATGCTTTCAATTATACTGATTGCTTCTGCGAGTGTATATACATATGGAAAAATGGTCGGAGCTCCGAGACAGGGATGGGTGATTTGGGGTGTGATGCTCGCGGTATTTTGCGTAATGCTCGGCGTTTCGCTTTACTCGGAATACAGTTTTCATCCTCCTTATGTCTCGACGCCTTCGATGGAAGGAAAGGAGACACGCTTCGGCATCACGAACAGCATTTTGTGGGAGGTTGCCACTACCGTCACCTCTAACGGTTCCGTGAACTCCATGCACGACAGCCTGAGTCCTCTTTCCGGCCTTGTTGCGCTGGTAGACATGATGTACGGTGAAGTTATCTTCGGCGGAATCGGTTCAGGACTTGCCAGTATGCTTCTCTTTGTCTTGCTGACCGTTTTCATAGCCGGCCTTATGGTCGGAAGAACGCCTGAATACCTGGGAAAGAAGATAGAGGCGTATGAGGTGAAGATGTCCGTTATCGGCGTCCTGGCTCCGGGCGCGGCAATACTGATATTGACCGCGGTGGCGTCGGTGACGAAGGTCGGGTTGTCGGCCTTGAACAACGGCGGACCGCACGGGCTCTCGGAGATTCTCTACGCGTTCACATCGTGCGCGGCGAACAACGGGAGCGCCTTCGCCGGGCTCGGCACAAACACGGTCTTTTACAATATCACACAGGGCATCGATATGCTGATCGGGAGGTTTGTTCCCATTGTGGCGTACCTCTCTGTCGCGGGAAGTCTCGCGAAGAAAAAATCGGTACCGCCGTCCGCCGGGACTTTCCCGACCGATTCTACGCTGTTCGGCTTCCTGCTGATCGGCGTGATAGTCATTGTTGCGGCACTTACGTTCTTCCCGGTACTGGCGCTCGGCCCGATAGTCGAGCATTTCCTGATGCTCGCGGGAAAGACATTCTAAGCATTCCGATACCAAAGGGAGTTCTGTGCAAAGAAATGGATCGGCGTAACAGAAAGACGGCTTGAGAAAAAATGGCGTTAAGTCCCGATTACGCGGGGCGGAATCGAGGATCCCGCATCATTAATAAGACTATAATGTCGGAGCGGGAAAAATTTCGGAGCGGAGCGTTAAGTCCCGATTGCACTGCTTGCAATCGAGGATGCCGCATCATTAATGAAAATGTAATGAAGGAGCGGCAAAACAAATATTTGTCTCCTGCGGACAATGGAGATGTGGCGTATTTTATTTGTTTCAGCGGAGCGGAGGAATTTTTAGCCATTTTTTCTCAGCCGTTGATCTTTTCTTTGGTTCTTTCTTTTCTATCAAGAGAAAAGAAAGAACGCTTCGAAAGGAAGATGTACCATCAATCTTCAAGTGTGAAGATATTGCAGGAAGATTGTTCATTTTCTTTTGCTCGCCCAAAAGTGAACAGAAAGGAAAGGGCGCCCTGCGAAAATGGTTCCGATGCAGAACTACAGCATCGGAAACGTCCCGTCCCCCTGCATGGGAGGCGATTTTAATATACGGTGGTTCACACGTCTCACAGGAGACTCCCAAAATCGCCTCTCCTGCCAACTTGAGAGCTTCCGTGGAAGGGGAATGGGACTCCATTTTCGCAAGAGGATACATGAGATATCTTTGCTTCTATTGCACAAATCTCCCTTCGAAGGGACTAAACTCTAATTGATAGACAAATCCGAACGCTCGAATATCAGGATGAAAAAGACTCCGGCAATGAGGATTTCATCGAAAGACTGAAAGGTTCCGTGAGAGAATATGTCAGAAACGAAAATTGAGCACGGTGATATCGCATTGGAACATTTGAGTTTTGAATTTAGAGCTTGTTTAGAGTTTGGATTTTCGGATTTAGGATTTCTAGTTTTGCTTGACAGGTAAACTGTAGATTTAAGGAATAATAGATATGGACAAGAAGTCAGACGGCAGATTGACCTCAACATTCGATAGAAAGATAGTTCTTCAGGCGCTTGTGGATTCGGTAAAGAAGCTGAATCCCAGGACGCTTGTCAGAAACCCGGTGATGTTTGTCGTCGAAGTTGTCGCTTTTATATCGACATACGTGGTCATACGTGAAATCGTAATGGGTCATGAGTCGCTCTTCAATATTCAGATAACATTCTGGCTTTGGATCACCGTCCTGTTCGCGAATTTCGCGGAGGCGATTGCCGAAGGCCGCGGAAAGGCCCAGGCCGAGGCGTTGAGGAAGGCAAGATCCGAAACGATGGCGAGGAGAATCGACGACGGCAAGGAAACCAGGGTGAACGCCCTCGACCTGCGGAAGGACGACATAGTTGTCTGCGAAGCCGGAGACGTCATCCCGGTTGATGGAATTGTAATCGAAGGGATCGCGAGTGTCGACGAGTCGGCGATTACCGGCGAGTCGGCCCCGGTCATACGCGAGAGCGGCGAGGAGAGAAGCGCCGTCACGGGCGGGACGAAAGTCCTCAGCGACAGGATCGTCATACGCATCACCGCCGAGCCCGGCTCGACATTCATGGACAAGATAATCGGACTTGTCGAAGGTGCGAAGCGCCAGAAGACCCCGAACGAGATCGCGCTCACGATATTACTTTCTGCGTTGACAATCGTGTTCCTGCTTGCCGTCTCTACCTTCCCGCCGTTCATGATATACAGCGGAAAAGCTTCCGGCACGTCGGTACATGAGTTCATAACACTGCCGATACTCGCATCCCTGCTCGTCTGCCTTATTCCCACGACAATCGGCGGACTCCTGAGCGCGATCGGTATCAGCGGCATGGACCGCCTGATCAGAAAGAACGTAATAGCGACGAGCGGACGCGCGGCGGAGGCGGCAGGCGACGTCGATGTGCTCCTTCTCGACAAGACAGGCACTATCACGCTCGGTAACAGGATGGCGAGCGACTTCATCCCGGCTCCCGGAATTGCGGCCGAGCGATTGGCCGATGCCGCGCAGCTTTCTTCAATCGCGGACGAGACTCCCGAAGGAAGATCTATTGTCGTCCTGGCGAAAGAGAAGTACGGTCTTAGGGCAAAGGAAGTGCGCGATGTCGGCGCGACATTCATACCGTTTTCCGCCCAGACGAAAATGAGCGGCGTGGAAATACCCGCCACCGACGGCGTCGCAGCGCGTTCGATTCGCAAAGGTTCGGGCGAAGCGATGAAGAAATACGTCGCGGAGCTTGGGAAGCCTTTTCCTCAGCCTGTTCAAAAACAACTTGAAGAAATCGCCCGCCAGGGATCTACTCCGCTGGTTGTCGTCGAGAATGGCGATGTCCTCGGAATCGTGCAGCTGAAGGACATAGTTAAAGGCGGAATCAAGGATAGATTTGCGCAGCTTCGCAGGATGGGAATCAAGACCGTGATGATCACCGGTGATAACGCTCTGACAGCCGCGGCGATTGCGGCGGAGGCCGGCGTCGATGATTTCATCGCGGAGGCGAAGCCTGAAGACAAACTCGGCAGGATCAGGGCAGAGCAGGCCAACGGTCACCTCGTCGGCATGATCGGCGACGGGACGAACGACGCCCCTGCGCTGGCACAGGCCGATGTCGGCATAGCGATGAACAGCGGAACGCAGGCGGCGCGCGAAGCAGGCAACATGGTCGATCTCGACAGCAACCCGACAAAGCTCATCGAAGTCGTGGAGACGGGGAAGAAGCTTCTCATGACCCGCGGCGCGCTGACGACTTTCAGTATCGCCAACGATGTGTCGAAATATTTTGCGATCATCCCGGCGATGACGGGGACGCTCTATGCATTCGGCAAACCTTTCGGTCCGCTTTCAGCATTGAATATCATGAGACTCGGTTCGCCGGAGAGCGCCATACTGAGCGCGGTAATCTTCAACGCGATAATAATAATTCTGCTCGTCCCGCTCGCACTTAAGGGAGTGAAATACAGACCGGTCGGCGCGAGCGCGGTGCTGCGGAGAAACCTGTGGATCTACGGCGCCGGCGGACTAATTGCGCCGTTCATCGGCATAAAACTGATAGACATCCTGATCAACGCCTTGAAAATTGTATAATGAGCCGTAATGCAGATGAAGAGAAAAAGAAGGTAGAATAGTCATGGTGACAAAATGAAGAAACATCTTTGGGATTCGATAAAAATGCTTCTCGTGATGACGGTCTTTACCGGGATAATATATCCGCTGGCCATGACCGGGATAGCTCAGATTGTATTTCCGAATCAAGCGAACGGAAGCATGATCAGAATCAAAGGCAAGCTTGTCGGCTCAAGACTTATCGGACAGAATTTTACGAGCGACAAGTATTTCTGGCCTCGCCCGTCGGCCATCGGTTACAATCCGCTGCCATCCGGCGGGAGCAATTACGGACCGACGAGCGACGCGCTGAAAGAACTGGTGGAGATGAGGAGGAAGGAATTCATTCGTCTGAACGGACTACCTTCGAATACGCAGGTGCCGCCGGATATGTTGTACGCTTCGGGAAGCGGACTCGATCCCGACATCAGTCCTGCTGCGGCGGAGCTGCAGATAGATCGCGTGGCTCGTGCGCGACATTTTGATGAAAAAGGAAAGAAAGATCTCGAGGGACTTGTCAGATCTCAAATCCACGGACCGCAGCTCGGTTTCCTCGGCGAGCCGAGAGTCAATGTGCTGATGCTTAATCTCGCCCTCGACTCACTGGATGTAAATAGCAGATAATCTGTTTAAATTAGAGCGAATGACAGAAAGAGAATACTCCCGTCCCGATCCCGACGAACTTCTCAGGATGTTGAAGAAGGAGGAGGAGAAGAGCGAGAAGGGAAAGCTCAAAATTTTCTTCGGCATGTGTGCCGGTGTGGGGAAGACGTATGCCATGTTGAGCGAGGCGAGGGATGCTGTGGCGAAGGGGCTCGACGTCGTCGTCGGTTACGTCGAAACGCACAAGCGCATGGAGACGGCGGAGCTCGTCCTGGGTCTGGAAGTCGTCCCGCGAAAGAAAATCGAGTATCGTGGGACAGAGCTCGAGGAGATGGACATAGATGCTATTCTGGCGAGGAAGCCGAAGGTCGTCCTGGTGGACGAGCTCGCGCACACGAATGCTCCAGGGAGCCGTCACGCCCGTCGCTACCAGGATGTACTTGAAATACTGGACAACGGGATCGATGTCTACACCACACTCAATGTTCAGCACCTCGAGAGCAGGGCCGATACCGTCGCGCAAATAACCGGCAGTATCGTCAGGGAGACCGTGCCCGATTCGATTTTCGAGGCCGCGGACGATATCAAGGTAATCGACATTCCGCCGGATGAGCTCCTCAGGCGGCTCAAGGAAGGGAAGGTTTACACCGCGGAGCGTTCGAGGCAGGCGGTCGAGAACTTTTTCAAACAGGGAAACCTCTCGGCGTTGAGAGAGATGTCGCTCCGCCTGACCGCAGAGCGAGTGGATCGCCAGATCCGGGAGTACAGGCGGGGACAAAGGATCTCGAGCACCTGGAAATCGGGTCAGAGGCTTGTCGCGGCGATCAGCCCCAGCCCGCATTCCGTCTCCGTAATCCGCTGGGCAAGAAGAGTATCCTACACGATGGATGCTTCCTGGGTCGTCGTCTATGTCGATCGGTCCGACAAGCTGTCCGATGAACAGAGAGATCAGCTGGCAAAAAATATCAAACTTGCGCGCGAGCTGGGTGCCGAGGTCGTGACCACTTCGGGCGTCGAAATTGCGGACGCTCTCATAAGAGTCGCCCACGAACAGAACGCGAGTCAGATTCTTGTGGGCAAACCTGACCGGTTTATTTTTTCCCGGGCGGCGCGCCTCATCGACGACCTGATGCAGAAAAGCACGGATCTCGATATTTACATTGTCGGTCAGGAAGCCGGTCAATCGAGGAGAAAGATTCCAGGTATCCTGCCGAGGCCTCAATCAAGTCTTGCCCAGTATCTCACTGCGGTTCTGCTCGTATTGCTTGCCGCGACAATATGTTTCCCGTTCCAGGGATTTATCGGGTATAGGACCGTTTCATTTGTCCTGCTGCTCGTCGTGTCCCTCCTTCCGCTGAAAGTCGGGCCGGGGCCGACGGTGCTGGCCGCTGCGGTCGGAGCTTTGTCGTGGGATTTCCTCTTCATATCGCCGAGGTTTACATTTGCAATAAACAACCTGGAGGACACACTTCTCGCCGCTATGTTCTTCGTGGTTGCTACTGTAACCGGCGTCCTTTCTGCCCAGATACGGAAACGGGAGCGCATTATCAGGCAGCGCGAGGCGAGGACGTCGGCGCTGTTCACTCTTACGAAGGATTTGTCGTCGGCACATTCACAGGACGAGGTCATCAGGACCGCCGTAACGAACATCAGGAAATATTTCGATGCGGATGTGGCTGTCATTCTTGGAGATTCCGAAGGTGAGATTTCCACTTCGGCTCATCCGGCAAGCTCGTTCATTCCTGATACTAAGGAATTGAGTGTCGCGGCGTGGGTTTACTGGAACGAGAAGAGGGCGGGCAAGAATACGGATACGCTTCCTTCGGCTCAGGCGACATATTTCCCGATGTCGGGTCCTCGTTATCCGCTCGGCGTGATAGGTGTGAAATTTGCGGACATTGCGGAGTTGTCCGCCGATCAGGAATCGCTTCTCGAAAATTTCATCTCGCAGATTACTTCCGCGATTGAACGTGAGCTGCTGAACGATGTGAACAGGAAATCCATCGTGGTTGCCGAATCGGAACGCCTGTACAAGACACTCTTCAATTCGATCTCGCATGAGTTTCGCACGCCGATAGCCACGATATTGGGAGTATCGGAGAATCTTCTCGGTCAGGAATCCCCCGGCGGCTCCGGAATGAAGGAAGAGAACGTGAGGGAAATTCACGTTGCAGCCGAGCGGCTCAACAGACTGGTCGCGAATCTTCTCGACATGACGAGGCTGGAATCAGGCATGATTCAGCCGAAGCTCGACTGGTGCGATTTGCGGGACATAGTCAACCATGCGCTGAAGAATCTTGAAAGAGAGATCGAAGGGCATACCGTCTCGGTTGACATAGCCGAAGAAGTGCCGCTTATGAAACTCGACTTCGGGCTCATCGAGCAGGCGCTGACAAATCTCATTCACAACGCTGCACTTCATACGCCGGCAGGAACCGATATAATGATAAGGTCATTTCTTGAGGAAGGCGAAACGTGCGTCATATCGGTCGCCGATAACGGTCCGGGCCTGCCGCGTGAAGACATTAACAGGGTCTTCGAAAAATTCTATCGGGCTCAGAATGGAAAGACAGGAGGCACGGGCCTCGGACTCACCATCGCGAAGGGTTTCATCGAAGCCCACCACGGAACGATCTCTGCCAGAAATCGGACGGAAGGCGGTGCTGAGTTTGTCGTGAGACTGCCGATTTCAGAGACCGTCAAAAGCGGCAGCGAGGAGACATCCTGAGCGAAAAATCCGTCATACTCGTGATCGACGACGAGGCGCAGATACGCCGGCTTCTCGAACTCACTCTCGAGTCGAACGGATATTCCGTCCGCACGGCCGTTGCAGGCAAGGAAGGAATTGCGAAAGCGGCATCCGAGCGGCCCGATCTTATAATCCTCGATCTCGGTCTCCCCGACATGGAGGGGAGCGATGTGCTCAGGAAAATCAGGGAATGGTCCGACGTCCCGGTCCTTGTGGTTTCGGTTCGAAGCGCTGAGAGCGACATAGTCGCCTGCCTGGATGCCGGATCGGACGACTATCTGACGAAACCATTCCGAACGGGAGAACTTCTTGCACGTGTCCGCAACGCTCTGAGGCACCGTCCCTCAATTCAGGAGACGCCGGTATTCGTCATTCATGATTTACAGATCGACCTCTCGGCGCGAACGGTGAAAAAGGGCAAGGAGAACGTGAAGCTCACTGCCACCGAGTATGCACTCCTGGCGCTCTTTGTCAGGAACGCCGGCAGGGTGCTCACTCACAACTACATTCTCGAACAGGTGTGGGGTCCGACTTTTGCGGAAGAGACTCAATACACTCGCGTATATGTGGGACAATTGCGTAAGAAGATCGAAGACGATCCCGCGAATCCGAGGATTATAATAACCGAATCGGGAATAGGATACAGACTGAGCACGGAAGCCGACAGCCGCTGACTGCATTTTGGAGTATTACTTTTATTCAGGGGATTCTATATTAAATCTGATTCTCACGTCAGGGTTTGATTAGGGCTGTTTGTACAAAACGAAAAGGGAAGAAAAACATGCCGCGTGGATCGACGGAGAAAAGACACGGAGACCTATAGCGAAGACCAGCGGAGAAGAGTTTTTCACCTGGCGAGTTAGACCAAAACAGGAGTTGAGCAATTGGCAGCTGGCAGACAAGCCGAACTGATCGTGTTTCTGTTGTTTCTTGGAGCTTTCTTAGTCCGGCCGGTTTTCCCTGTCCTTGGACAGGAGCGAACGAAGGTCGTGCTTGGCGGAGCAGTTCGCAACGCCGAAACCGATGAGTTGCTGCCTGGCGCGACGATCAGGATCGTCGGCACAACTCTCGGTACAACTACCAACACCGACGGCCGGTACCGCCTCCTTCTGGCTCCCGGCACTTACAGACTCCTGGTCAGCTTCATAGGTTACAATTCAAAAACTGTCGGGGTTGAAATCGGATCGCGCGATACTACTCTCGATGTCTTGCTTTCGCCGGGCCAGGTGTCTCTTCCCGAAGTCGTTGTCTATCCTCATTCGACAAACCCCGCGGACGAAATTATCGGACGAGCAATTAGGGCGAAAACGAAGTGGCTCACTCGCTTGCGTGCGTATGATTTTGACGCGTACACGAAGACTGTGCTGAGAGTCGTGGAGGACGAGGAGAAGGCAGACACGACGATCGGCGGAATCCTTGAAACTCAGACGAAAGGTTACTGGAGAACACCAGATTCCTATCTCGAGGTGGTGACTGCACGCAGGCAAAGTGCAAATTTCACCGCCGACCAAAATGTGTTCACGGCCGGACGTGTTCTCAATTTCAACGACGATGTTGTCAGGATAGACAGGTACTCCGTACCAGGTCCGACGGCACCTACGGTCTTCGAGCACTACAATTTCAAGATTCTCGATACGCTGTACCAGGGAACGACCCGAATCTTCAGGATTGCAATTGAACCTAAGGATGATGCGTCGCCGCTGTTCAAAGGATATGCGGACATTGCGGAAGGAAGCTACGCGCTGGAACATGTGAGGCTTGCGCTTTCCGACCCGACCGCGCTCGAACCACTGGAAGGAATCGTTTACGATGAACAATTCGCAGAATATGACGACATATACTGGCTTCCAATCGAAATCAAGACGACATTTTCTGTGAAATTCAGAGTCCCTCCGGTGCCCCGCATATTCTTCGAGAATACTTCCGTCCTCTACGATTATCGGATCAATCCCGATTTCCCGAAAGGGTTTTTCGACCGCAAGACCATTTCTGCGACGAGCGCGGATGTGGATGTGGACTCGGCTGCCTGGCAGAAGGAACAGATACTCCCACTCACTCATCAGGAAGTGCTCGCGTACGCGAGACTCGACAGCCTCGCAAGGAACCTGCCGTTTTTCTGGAAGGCCGTCCTGTTTCTGTCCCAGCTTCCGAGTCAATCACAGTCGTGGCCGGTTACCTCAATTTCTGATTTCTATCACTTCAACCGAGTGGAGGGATCTTACCTCGGCATCGGGCTGACCAGCTCAACTATTCTCGACAGGACGGATCTCACAGCAGTTGGCGGATACGGCTTTGCAGACAGGATGTGGAAGTACGACCTGTCGGTGAGCTACGATCTCCCGTTTGCCGACGGAGTAACCGTCGGTGGCCGCGTTTTCCGTCGGCTTGCGAACAGGGAGGAGGAGAATATCTACAGCCGTTTCGAAGTGACTCTGGGAGCACTTCTTTACAGAGATGACTACCGCGACTACTATCTCTCTGAAGGATGGCATGGATTTGTAAAATGGAAAGTCAATTCTTATCTGGGCGCCGAGATCAAGTACAATGATGAGCAACAGACGAGCGTGCGCAAGAACACCGACTACAGCATCTTCTCGCAGAGTTATGATTACCGCGACAATCCTGCCATCAACGACGGGAGGATGAGAAGTGTCGATCTCTCGGTGAACGCGGACACGCGAAAGGACTTTGACACCGGAATGTCAATGCAGTCGGATGAAGGATCAAGCTACTGGGTTGGCGCCGCCGCCGCGGAAGTGTCTTCCCAACGTTACCTGAATTCCTCTTTCTCGTTCAGCAGATTTCACTTAAGCCTCATGAGACATCAGATGACGTTTGCATCAGGCTTTCTGAACCTGTGGGTGATCGGCGGGACAGCGGAGAGCCAGCTGCCACTGCAGCGGATGTTCGAGATTCAAGCTGCGTACGGCGGTTATTCTGAGCAACAAGTTCTCTCGACACTGAGCACCCAGCGGCTCTTATCGGATAAGATTGTCGTTGCCGGAATCGAACATGATTTTCCGAGCACTCTTTTCAGGTGGTCGAATATCCCGGTTGTCAGAGACGCATGGTTCGACGTGACGTTGTTTGCGCACGGCGCAACTGCTGCTGGTTTCAGGCCGATGGCCGAAGCGGGATTCGGGCTGGTGAATATCATCCCGTTCATCAGAGCCGACTTCACATGGGGCATTGCCGGTGCCTGTAAAGGCTTTGCCTGGACTCTGGAAACGACCCTGGGAATCTGATTTCAGTAGGAGGTTCATCTCAAAAATGTTATAATCCATTTACCAAAGGAGCAGGCGAAATGCTATTCAGGCCACGGATACTTCTACTGTTAGCTATGTGTCTTCCCGTCATCCTTCAATTTAGCGCTTGCTCGTTCTTCATTGCGAAGCCTGAACCGGAGAGTAGCGGAATTATTGATGCAGATAATCCATACATTCAATACGTGGGCAGGTTCGATTTTGCCAACCCTGACAGCGTCGTCTTCGATTGGGCCGGTGTCTATATCTGCGCGAAGTTTACCGGGACGAGCTGTGCAGTGAGGTTGAAGGATTCCACCGATGAGTACGCGATCACGGTAGACAATCACGCACCAAGGTTGCTCACAATTGACAGTTCGGATGTCTACACTGTGGCGTCGAGATTGTCCGACTCAATTCCTCACACGATAATGATTCAGAAGAGAACGGAGCCGCTTGTCGGAAAGGGTGCGTTCATGGGTTTCATACTCGACAGAGGTTCCAGGCTTCTGCCTCCTGATTCCCGTCCCGACCGGCGAATCGAGTTCATCGGAAACTCCATAACATCGGGCTTCGGTGTATTGGGAGATTCGTCAAATTGTAATTTCAGTCCGCAGACCGAAGACGCAGGCATGTCATACGCTTCACAGGTCGCGAGGGACCTCAATGCCGATTACCACCTCATCTCGTACTCGGGAAGAGGAGTGGTGCGGAACTACGGCGACAGCAACAGGACATCGGTGGACCCGATGCCAGCCCTTTACGACAGGACATGCTTCTTCGACTCGACGCTGAAATGGAATTTCAGTTCATGGGTACCGCAGGTGGTAGTGATCAATCTTGGTACGAACGATTACTCTACCCACCCCTACCCGGACTCGTCGGTCTTCGAAGAAGGATACCGGCGGTTGATCGACCGGGTGCGGTCACTTTATCCTGGAGTGACCATTTTCTGTGTAAGTGGTCCGATGATAGGAGATCCATGCACGGGATTTGCCCGGGATGTCGTTTCTCAGGAGCGGAAGAGTGAAGGGCGCGACAAGGATGTTTACTTCGTCGAAATCCTGCGCGATATCATGAACGACCATGACTGGGGTTGCGACATGCATCCGAACATTTACGGTTCGATGAAGATGGCCGACGTCGTGGTGCCGGTGATAAGACTCTGGATGAACTGGTGATGCAATAACGAATTGCAGCAGAAGGAGGAGGATTAGCCGATGATGTTCAATTGGGACGCATACGCGGTGAAGGAGAAGTGACAGCTTCGGCGGAACAGGAATTCTTCATTAACGGGCCATGTTCTTGAAACATATAGTTGGCTCAATGCAGCGCTGGCTTTATATTGAGCGGAGAAACGACCTAATATCTCTCATGTTCGAAAGGAGACAACCCTATGCGCCCCAGGAAGCAATCTGCGAGGGATGCCACAGATCTGAAACGCAGGCAACTGCTGAAGAACGCCTTGGCGGGTGGAGTAGTTGCGGCCACATTCCCGTCGCTTGCAAGAAGCGGAGTTCCCAAAATTCTCAGGTCCGACATCAAACCCTCGGAGCTTGATGAGATCACCGTCCTGGAACTTCAGGACGGGATGAAGGCCGGGAAGTACACTGCCCGCTCAATCGCGGAGGCATATCTCAGACGGATTCATGAAATAGATAAGACCGGTCCGGCACTCAACAGCATGATAGAGCTGAACCCGGATGCTTTGGACATCGCCGACCAACTCGACAGAGAGAGTAAGGAGAAGGGACCACGCGGGCCGATGCACGGCATTCCCGTGGTGATCAAAGACAATATCGCCACAGCAGACAGGATGATGACGACTGCAGGTTCGCTGGCGCTTGTCGGATCGAAACCGCCTGAGGATTCATTTATCGTTCAGCAGCTTAGGAAGGCGGGCGCGGTCATTCTCGGTAAGACGAACCTGAGCGAGTGGGCAAACATGAGGTCCAGCCACTCAACGAGCGGATGGAGTGGGCGCGGAGGATTGACAAGAAATCCGTATGCGCTCGATCGCAACACATCCGGCTCCAGCTCTGGCTCAGCGGCTGCCGTCGCGGCAAACCTTTCGGCAGTGGCTGTAGGAACTGAAACCGACGGGTCGATCGTGAGTCCATCCTCCATCAACGGCATCGTTGGAATCAAACCGACAGTTGGTGTTGTGAGCCGCACTGGAATAATCCCGATCTCTCATTCTCAGGATACCGCCGGTCCGATGGGGCGTACGGTTCGCGATGCCGCGACTCTGCTCGGTGCAATGGTGGGGGTAGATCCGAGTGACAAAGCGAGTAAAGCAAGTAAGGGGAAATTTCACACGGACTATACCAAATTC
>CAZRXH010000025.1:21138-34428 GCA_964603995.1 uncultured Bacteroidota bacterium
TGACAAAGCGAGTAAAGCAAGTAAGGGGAAATTTCACACGGACTATACCAAATTCCTTGACCCTTCTGGTCTAAAGGGAGCGAGGATCGGCGTCGTCCGCGGTTACTTCGGTTTCCTCCCAGAGGTCGATGTCATAATGAACAACGCCATCGAAATCATGAAGAGTAGTGGTGCGATCATAATTGATCCTGCAGATTTCAAGACGCTCGGCAAATGGGGAGACGCCGAAGAAATCGTGCTGGAGTACGAACTTAAAGCCGATATGAAGAAATACCTCGATTGGCTCGGCCCGAACACGCCAGTCCATACGCTTGCAGACATTATCAAGTTTGACGATGAACACAAGAAGACTGAGATGCCCTACTTCGGTCAGGAGCTATTCCTGAAGGCTGAAGCGAGAGGACCGCTGACTGACAAGAAGTACCTGGACGCCCGGGAAAAATGCATCAGGTTGTCACGCGAAGAAGGGATCGATGCCGTGATGACGAAACACAAGCTCGATGCCCTGGTCGCACCGACCGACAGCCCCGCATGGATGACAGACCTTGTGGACGGTGACCACTTCTTAGGAGGGAGCTCATCCGCCGCCGCAGTCGCGGGATATCCTGACATCACAGTACCGGCAGGATTTGTCTTCGGATTGCCGATAGGGATCTCGTTCTTCGGAGGCGCGTGGAGTGAACCCACTCTCATTAAACTGGCGTACTCATTCGAGCAGGCAACGAAATTCAGGAGACCGCCGGAATTCAGACCGACAGTCGATCTGAAAGTGTAACTCAACCGGAGTAGTCCGGCTCCCTCTTGCAGCCGGTCGTTGAAACATCATAGCTATCGGGCACAAAACGGCCCGCCAGGGATCGAAAAGATTCCGTCATCTGTTCATTGAATTGTGAATTGAAATGATTCTCCGAATGTGATTGCCAGCTCCATCAACACTAACCAATAATCGTAACCAACAGGAGAAAAGATGAACGAGACCACGCAGTTCGAGATCAAGGACGGGACGGGTAACCCTGCTCCGTTGGGGCTTCTTGCCTTCGGTATGACCACAGTGCTGTTGAACGTCCACAATGCCGGACTTATCGAGCTCGGCTCGATGATTCTTGCGATGGGAATATTCTACGGCGGACTTGCGCAGATCATTGCCGGCGCCATGGAGTGGAAGAAAGGCAACACGTTCGGCCTTGTGGCGTTTACCTCTTATGGATTCTTCTGGCTCACGCTGGTAGGATTGATCGTCATGCCAAAGCTCGGATGGATCGGCGCCACCTCGGGGGCAGGCATGGTTTATTACCTGGTGATGTGGGGAATTTTCACGCTTCTCATGTTTTTTGGCACGTTGAAGTTGTCAAGAGCGCTGCAAGTGGTATTCGGTACGCTGACGATTCTCTTCTTTCTCCTGGCTATATCAGCCGTGACCGGGAGCGAAGGAATCGGACAATTTGCAGGGTACGAGGGAATTGTCTGCGGTGCTTCTGCAATTTATACCGGAATAGCACAGGTGCTGAATGAAGTCTTCGCGAAGCCGATGCTTCCTCTCGGAATCGTTCGCAAGTAAAGAGGATTGCATACTCGCGCCTGCCCTGGCGGTAGCAGAGCGGCAGCATCGTCAGCCTGTATGTCTGCGAGGCTGTCTAAACGAAGTGTCCTCCTAAGCGTAGCATATCATGGGCAGGCACCTGCAAGCCAAAATATCTAACACTTAATGCCGGTCTGACGACATTTTGCTTCGCGGGGCAGAGGACAAAGACCGGCAGTCCCGTGTTGTGCTCCCGGGACAATGGTGATCACTTCAGATAATATTCAGCCGACAGCCATCCGCACCAGTGTTTGTACGAAGCGGGGGCTGTCGTTCCCATTCCGGTGCCTTTCAGCGGGATAACGCTTTCTGTATATGAATCGGAATAACGAAGCACTTTTCCGCTCAATTCCTTGCCGGTCGATTCCTTCATAATTTTCCCGGATGTGAGGAGTCCAAACGGTACCGAGAACTTGCCGCACCACACGATGTTTTTCAGTTCGACCGTCAGATCTTTTACCTTTGCCGACGTGAGAATTCCATCCAGACATTCGCGTGCTATGCGGCGGTCGTTAGCTGTCGCTTCTTCATGCGCTTTGGCGTCTTCGCCGTATGGAGAGTTGTCGAAATCTTCGCCGTAGTGGTCGGCATCAGAGGAGATCAGGAAGGCGATATCTTTCCCGGGAGTCAGGCGGTTCTCTTTGACATAGTTCGCAATCACGGCAGATAGATCGCCGGAAATCTTGTCCATCCGCTCGAACGGCATCTGTGTGACCATGATGGGAGTAATCTTCACGTCAGGATTGTAGTACTGAAGGAAGGGAAGCAGAGCCTCTATCGAATGTTCGAGCGCGTGCGCTTTGTTGCTGACTATGAAATCGGAAGTGTCCAGACGAGCCTTGATGTACTCTCTCAGCGGGGAAACACCGACTGTGTGTCCCAGCCCCGGCCAATCCACAAAGTTATCCAGTATGAGTATGTCCTTGGGATCGCCGATCTGCTTCCTCACGTCGCTGTGCGTGACTCCGAAGATTACGACTTCCTTAGCCCGCAGAACCCGATAGAGCGGGTAATAGACCCTTGCCGCGTAGAGGTAGTCGTCATGCGGCGAGATAGCGGCGACGATGTTTGCGGGGGCAGACGATCCTCTTTCAGTTTTACCGAGATAATCGATCAGCCGCTGCATCTGGTGCGCATCCCAGCAGAAACCGACATTGTCCCTGACAGGTTTGGTTCCCTGGGCAAGGACTGTCGTGCCCGTTAGTACCAGAGATAAAGCAAGAACAAGCGCAGTACGATTCATAAACCCTCCTGATGTCTGTACGAATTTACTGTGCAACGGAATGAATTGAAATAACGGTTCGGAACACTTCTGGAATGATTCCGAGGATGAGGCGAAGAGAAGAGTCAGCATGTAATGGTAAGAATTCCTTCGTCTATTTCACGATAAATGCCTCTCGCAGCTTTGATGTCCAGGCTTGCGAAGGTTCTAAGTCTTCGCGGGTTTTTTCCAAAACGCATCAAAGAATCCGGGACGAATTCCGATAGTAATTACAGGTCTTAACAGCGTTATTGTTTGCGGGAGCACCATTCTATCTGAAGCAGCTTGAGCGCGAAATGTCAGGCGCCCTTCAACGCCGTTGCGGGCGGAAAACCTGCGCCCAGGCTGATGCCTTTACTAAGGTCATTCTGCTATGAACACCAGAGATTTCAGTCGCCGGAATTGACAATGTTGAGAATTCATAATACCTGGATGATGAAATGCGACTCTCTATTTCCAAGAAAACAGGTATAATAGTCTCGTTAAGTCTCTCCGTAACACTCATCGTCATGATAATAGTAATGCTCATGCTGGAGAGCAGGTCGAAAATGGAATCATCGAGCGCAGAGGAAATGGCTGCCGGTGCTCAGGAGGAGAGTGCCCAGGCAGCGGAGGTTGCAACCGCCGTTGAAGAGATGACGAAGACGATTCTTGAGACGACAAGGAATTCATCAACTGCGGCAGAATCGGCAAAAGAAGCAGGCGCTATAGCTAAAGAAGGTGGCATGGCGGTCAGCGATACGATAGAGGGGATAAACCGGATTGCAGACCAGACCAACTTGCTGGCACTGAACGCTGCCATTGAGGCTGCTCGTGCCGGAGAACAGGGACGCGGCTTTGCGGTGGTCGCCGACGAAGTCAGGAAATTGGCGGAGAGGACTACCAAGGCAACGAAAGAGATAGCTGCAATGATCAAACAAATACAGAATGACACCTCGGCCGCAGTGGGTTCGATGGAAGAAGGTACGGCTGAGGTGGAGAAGGGAAAGCACCTGACCGACAAGGCCGGAGAATCCCTGCAAAAAATCATGAAAGCCGCGGAGCGCGTAGTTGATGTGGTGACCCAGGTGGCTGCGGCAAGTGAGCAGCAGTCGTCAACCGCTGAAGAGATAAGTAAAAACATTGAGATGATAAGCAACGTGACGCATGAGAGTGCGAATGGGGTACAACAGATAGCACATGCATCTGAAGACTTGCCGGCAACGACGGAGGCAATTCCAGGGTAACTGGGTCATCCGGTTCGGGTGATTTTTCATGAATATTATCATTTGATGATACGATTCTGCCTGTCGATTTGGGGTATATATATCGCAAGATGGAGAAAGAACGAATGACAGGTTGTTGTGGAACAGTCGAGAGCATAATCCGGCGCGGCTCGGATGCCTACCAGCTGACACTGGGAATTTATCTCCGCGAAGATGGTAGGCAGCTACTGACCGGGGTGTCTTATCAAGATCACGGTCAAGCCATTATATACAGAGTTGACATAGCTATTGACGATAATCGGACCATTCTCTTCCCCGATCGCCAGCTGGACAAATGCATGGACGTCTTTTATCGTGCAGATGGAGGCGCTTCTCCGACTGATGGGCTTGAAGGGGAATGGATGGTGGGCCGAATCGCAGACCGGATCTGTAGGGAAGTGACCGCGATCCTTCTTGAACGCAACCTCGATACGAAAAACTGAGTCTCACGAGCTAATCGCGTGATCAATCAATTTGCAGACAACAGGAGGAGTAATTTAATGGAAGACTACCGTGGAGTAGTACAGAATGTCGTCATGGTCGGGGACGGCGAATACCGAGTCACCTTTCGAACCTATAGCAATGACGACCTCGACACTGCCTTCTGGGAGAACGAGGACGTACCTTTCGAGCTTTATTCATTGATCGCCAGACGCGAAGATGACGAATACGCTTTCATCGCTGAAGGGCGTTTAACCGACTGCGTAAGCGTGCTGCGCGAGAATAGTGCTGTGGACACCGTCCCACAGGAGGAGGTCGAAAAATGGAAGGTCGGTGTCGTGGCTAGCAACATAGTCTCGTCGCTGGCAGACCAGGGGATGTTCACACCTTGGAGCGCGGAAGAAGAGGAGTAGCAGGCAACTGATGGCTGACAAATGGAGAAGCCATCTCCCTCGAAGCGCGGAGGAAAAGCAATAGCGCGGACTGTTCGGGGCTGACTCGTGCACAACCCCACGGTACTGGCTCGATTTCAATAAGATTGATCAGACCATGAATTCGTTTCCCGCCACGAAGTGGCTCCTTTCGCGAAGCGATGCCTTCGGCACGGAGCAGATATCACAGATAAACGCAGAATAATGATCGGCGAACATCTGCGCAATCAGCGGGAGAAACCAATTTGAGCCAATACCAACCCCACCAGTTTCTTGATACTCATCGGGTGGGGTTCGTATATTCTACGTCAAGAATCACTCCATTTCCTTTTCCACAAGAAACTGAGACTCGATTCTACAAAACTGGTTAGACACAAAGTAGTATTGATTTCAACTGAAAGCAGATGACGACTTTCCTATCAGATATTGTTATCGGAATCATCAGGTATCTCGGCTATCCCGGCGTCTTTTTACTAATGACATTGGAGAGTGTAAACATTCCAATCCCGTCAGAGGTCATCATGCCTTTTTCGGGATTCCTTGCTCTGCAGGGCAGTTTCAATTTCTGGGCTGTCGCATTCGTCGGAACGCTGGGGAACGTCGCCGGATCACTCCTCTCATATTTCCTTGCCGAATGGATACTCCTCATGAGATCAAGGTACGGATTCCTCCGGGTCATTCTGTCGGAGAAGCATATCGAGAAGACCAACATTTGGTTCAGGAAATACGGTTCCTATTCGATCTTCTTTGGAAGAGTGGTGCCGATTGTCAGAACGTTCATATCTCTCCCTGCCGGCATAGGGAAAATGAATGTCATGAAATTTACTTCTCTGACTTTTCTGGGATCACTCATTTGGTCGGTGTTCCTGACGTACGTGGGTTTCTTTCTCGGAAGTAATTGGGAAACCATCGGCTACTATTTCAGACGGGCAGATTATGCGGTAGTGGGAGTCGTGGCGGCGGCGATCCTGTATTTTGTCCTGAAGAAGAGGAAGAGGTAGTTGCTGCCGCAATCAGGGCAGGTCTGGGAGTTACTACGTCTTCGTTTAATTTTTTGTATTGAATGGAAGAACCGCTTAGTCCACGGTCTGCCGTAAGAATCTGAGTTGACTTTAAAACCGCGGAATCTTCATATTCGATTGTGAGCGCCGGGGCTGCTTGATGCAGGAGAATTGAAACACAAACTCCCAACTACATCTTCCCGGCAGGCTGCGCAAGGACATTTATTCTTGATGTTCACCTAATCAGGAGTTTCAATGAGAAGCATTGCCGTATTGACAAGCGGGGGAGATGCCCCTGGAATGAATGCCGCCATTCGGGCAGTTGTGCGAGTGGGCCTCGAAGCGGGGATGGAAGTCTTCGGTGTGAACCGCGGCTATGCGGGACTCGTAGGAGGGAGCTTTGTCAGACTCGGTGCACGCGATGTAAGCGGTGTACTGGAGAAGGGGGGATCGTTTCTTCAAAGTGCAAGGTGTCCCGAGTTCAAGACCGAGGAAGGACAGATGAGAGCCCTTCATGTACTCCGTGAGAAGGGAATCGAAGGGCTTGCGGTAATTGGAGGCAACGGCTCCCAAGCCGGAGCGTATGCGCTTTCGAGACGCGGGTTTCCGGTCGTGGGAATCGCGTCGACGATCGATAACGATCTTTATGGCTCTGAGATAACGATTGGCGTCGACACAGCACTCAATGTGATCCTCGAGGCCATCGACAGGTTGAAGATAACCGCGTCATCGCACGAGCGTGCTTTTGTCATCGAAGTCATGGGGCGCGATTGCGGATACCTCGCTTTGATGGCAGGAATTGCTGGTGGAGCGGAAGCAGTAATAATCCCGGAAGTCGAAACGGACCCGGAATCCGTTGCTGATGAGATCCGCAGTGCTTACGAGCGCGGCAAGAACCACGCCCTGGTTGTCGTCGCCGAAGGCGCGAAATACAATGCGACAAGGCTCGCATCCTACTTCAGTGAGAATCACGAGCGACTGGGCTTTGAGCTGAGGGTTACAATACTCGGGCATGTTCAACGAGGCGGCACTCCCGGTGCTTTCGACAGGATACTGGCGTCGCGGCTCGGAGAAGCAGCAGTTCTGGCACTGAACGACGGGGAGACGGGAACATTGGTCGGCCTGATTAACGACAGGATCGTTCGGACTCCTCTTGAAGAGGTAAATGCGCATAAGAAAGCTCTGGACCCGCGCATCGTGAACTTGGCCAAAGTACTTGCCAAGTAGGACGGTGGATCTTTGCTGTTGGGGATTGCAGAATGTCATCGGTCCGTCGAAATATCTGCTGTGCAGCCTGGATGGGAAGGTGGGGGCGACTTTCGCTAAAGTCTGCAGCGGTTATTCCGATATCTCAATAGGAGATGGTCCGGTCATCCCGGCATGCTCCATTCAACGGCACAAGATCCGCAGCCGAGGCTCAAGTTATTATGCAAGATGTGCAGCTTGATTTATCATACATAATCTCTAAGGTTATGCGATCTGTCCCGAAACTGATCCGGCTGCTCTTTCTCGGGTCGGTCTTCGTTGGGATAGTTGGTTACCTGTCTCCAGTTCTTGCACTCAATCCTCAGAAGAGAATCGATCAGTATGGGCACAATGTCTGGTTCCGACACAACGGGCTTCCGGCTAATGCCATCAATGCAGTGGTTCAGGCATATGACGGATATATCTGGCTTGGCACTCCGGGCGGCCTTTTCCGATTTGACGGTGTAAGCTTCACCCCGGTCAGCACCAATCCCCAGGATAGCAGGAACAGTGAAACCGTTTCTTGCCTGTGCGTGTCGAGGGACAGCAGTCTCTGGGTTGGGACGGCCTATGGTGGCCTGCGCCAGATCAAAGACGGGAAGGTCATAGTCTATGGCCCATCGCAGGGCTTTTACGAGACGCAGGTAACGGCACTTTGTGAGAGCCGAATGCATCATCTCTGGATCGGCACGTCCTATGGTCTGTACATGTACAGTAATGGAAAATTCGAATCCATTCCGATCTACACCAGGTATGTCACCGGAATTGCAGAAGATTCCTGCGGCAGAATCTGGGTTGGCACCGGCACCGGGGTACGGGTGTTTGACGACGTTCGAGCAAAGCAAATTGACAGCATTACCACAAGCGACGGACTTCCCAATGATTTCACCACAAGACTCTATGCTGATCGTCAATCGAATGTCTGGATTGGAACCGACGACGGCTTGGCTCGCTGGAGAAACGGCGTAATCACGGCTTATAGTGGAACCGACGGCTTAACCAATAATCACATCACAGCGATTTGCGAAGATCGTGACAATAACATGTGGTTCGGAAGTTATGGAGGGATTTCCCGCCTGTCTGATGGCAGATGGGAGAGCATGACCGCTTCGGATGGCCTGACAAATGATTACGTCCTGTCAATAACGGAGGATCACGAAGGGAGTCTATGGGTTGGGACGTTGGAAGGTTTGAATCAATTCATGGATGTGAGCGTCACTACATACACGACCAGAGATGGTTTATCCAACGATCACGTCACCAATATCGTCGAGACGGTGCCGGGGACACTGTATTTCCTGAGCGATGTGGATGCAAGCGTCACGCGGTTAAGGAACGGCAAGTACACGAAGTTTTCTGCGAACGCCGGACCGGTGTATGTAGATCGAGATAAGAGCCTGTGGATTGGTCAAAGTAAGTTGCTCATCCATATTACAGGTGACCGGGTAAGGCGCTACGATGACAAGGATGGAATACCCAGCACATGGATTTCGGCGATCACCGAGGACGATGAGAGTCTGATCCTTTTCCTGGATGGTATTGGCATTCGAAGATTTGTCAATGGAAAGTTAGAACCATATCTGATGAAGGACGGAAAACAATATGCGTCAACTGAGTACGTCGTTTGTTTCTATTATCAACCCGGTGGGACTCTCTGGATCGGCACTACGCACGGACTAGTCAGGATTAGAAAAGGAGTGGATACCGTTTTCGGTCCGAAGGATGGGATGGCGGGTGACTGGAACAATTCAATATGTGATGACGGGCGGGGAAGTCTGTGGATTTCCTCGCCGCGTGATGGACTGACGCGGTACAGCAACGGCAAGTTCACAGTGTACAATGCCAAAGCGGGTCTTTTCACGAACGAGATCTACTGCGTCGTGGCGGACAATCACGGTGACCTCTGGTTGAGCAGTCCCAAGGGTATTGGGCACATCAAGCGGCAGGAACTGGATGACTACGCGGCAGGACGAATCTCGACCTTTCACACCGAAGTCTTCTCGACTCCTGACGGAATGAAGACCGACGAATGCTTTGGAGAATGGCAGCCCGCCGGATGGAAGACACATGAAGGTCATATTTGGTTTGCAACTCAACGGGGAGCCGTCATGATCAATCCTGATTCACTTGTGAGAAATACGCTCCCTCCACCGGTGTATGTTGAGAAGATGGTCGCCGATGGAAAAACAGTATCTTTTAATCACGCCATCAAATTGCCCCCCGGAACAAAGAACGTCGAGATACATTTTACCGCACTTAGCTTCCTTGTTCCCAGTCGGGTGCACTTCAGGTACAAATTGGCGGGATTCGACAAAGACTGGGTAGACGCCGATACGCGCCGCGTTGCGTATTACACGAATCTTCCTCCGGGAAGTTATCGGTTCCTGGTTAAAGCCTGCAACAATGACGGCGTGTGGAATGAAAAGGGTGCAAGTCTCGACTTCGGACTTATGCCCTTCTTCTACCAGACTTATTGGTTCTACGGCCTGATGGTCGCCATCGCGGGCGGGATTGCCTTTGGTCTGTACCGTTTGCGCATCTGGCAGCTCTTGAAGAAGGAGAAAGATCTCAATGAGCGCATTCAGGAGGCGATGGCAAACATCAAGACGCTTGGTGGCCTTATCCCGATCTGTTCCAATTGTAAGAAGATACGTGACGACAGGGGGTACTGGGAGCATTTGGAGAAATACATACAGACCCATTCAGAAGCACACTTCTCTCACGGCATCTGTCCGGAATGTGCGGCAAAGTTGTATCCGGATTTTATCAGCGGAAAAGGCGAAGAAGGAAATGAAGGTGCAGAGCCTTGAATGGCTTGTTCGCAAGTGAGGCTTGAATCCTACAGTTGTGCTCAGTGGGTGCCAACCTGCTGACAGAACTTGCGGAGGTGAGGGGCTGCGTGAATCCTGAGTCCATTCAAATGCACACCATCATGTCGCTGCAATTTCCAGGTGGAGCAGGTTTTCTTGTTTCTTCGGAGCTGATTGGTCAGTATTTCTCGTGGTTTGCTAATGAGTGTTGCTCTTCACCTCCCCTTCTTTCCGGAAACTCAGTCCGGAGACGGATCGAAGCACTCGCGTTGCAATTGAAGAGAGAACTGTTCGGGTCAACTAAAGTGTGTGCAATTTCTTCCGACAAGACAATCGGGGCCCACACGTCCCCAACTTTGGATCAAAATGTCCACTATGCCTATCGGTCTGCGGAGCAAGATTCGATAGACGACGTGTGCCTCCTGTGTGCAAGCAGCGCAAGAGCGGAGTGGCTGTTGAAGTGTCTGTTATAGTGATTGCCAGATTGAAAAGATTATTGTCCGGAAAAAATTCTGCCTTCCTGATAGGCCTCACCTTAGAGGTAGTGTTTGGCGCGTTCTCTTCGGCGTATGCGCTCAATCCAAGCAAGAATATCGACCAGTACGGTCATAATGTGTGGTTGAGACAGAACGGTCTGCCTGCGAACACCGTGACGTCCGTTTTGCAGACCAGGGATGGTTTCCTTTGGCTCGGTACCTCTGCGGGACTATTCCGCTTTGACGGCGCGAACTTCGACAACATCAGTACCAATCCTGAAAACATCAATGACCGTGAGACGGTGACTGCTCTTTGTCAAACTCGCGACGGAAGTCTCTGGATTGGGACAATATTCAGTGGACTGCGCAGATTCAAAAACGACAGCATGTCGGTTTACGGCTTGAAACAGGGTTTCTATGATACGCAGGTCTGGTCTTTGGTAGAAGATAAGCACGGTCACCTCCTTATCGGTACATCAATCGGTCTGTATATGTTTAACGGGACGAAATTTCTCCCCGTACTTTCGAGCCCGAATTTCGTCGCGAGTGTATGTGAGGATTCTGTCGGGCGCATCTGGGTCGGGACGCATGACGGTGTCCGGGTGTTTTCAGAAGACTCGTTGGAAAGGAGTTCACACCCGGCCCCCATCATGAGTGTGATGACGAAGGACGGCCTGACGAACGACGTCACTACCTGCGTCATGGCTGATCGCCAGGGTGGAATCTGGATCGGGACTTTCAGTGGACTTTCATACTGGAGAGACGGCAAGATCACAAACTACAGCATGGACAATGGGCTGCCGGATTATCAAATCAACGCGCTGTATCAGGATCGGGACAAGAATTTGTGGGTGGGTACGCGTAAAGGTCTCAGCAGGCTTGATCATGGTAAGTGGTCAACTTTTTCTCAGACCGACGGTTTGACGGACAACTATGTCACTGGATTCGCCGAAGATAATGAAGGAAGCCTCTGGGTCTGCACGGCAAACGGCTTGAACCAATTCGAAGATGTCAACATTACGACATTTACCTCGAAGGAGGGGCTTGCCAGCGACTATGTGTCGAGCATAGTGGGAACGCCTGACGGGAGCCTCTACTTCCTCAGCGATCAGGGGAGTGAGGTCACAAGACTCAAAGATGGCAAGACTAAGGTTTACAACATTCCGGTGGGGCCGGCCTACGTGTCACGCGACGGAAGTTTATGGATTGGGCAGACAGGTGTTCTCTACCGGATCACGAACGGTGTCCTCAAGGCTTACCGGTCAGAAGCCGGAATACCAGAGAAATGGATCTCGGCGATTACAGAAGACAACAAGAGTCTCATCCTTTATCTGGATCACACCGGACTATTCCGTTTCATCAACGGGCATCTTCAGCTATACAAAACTGAAAGTGGTGAAGAGTATCAAGCCGCGGAGTCTGTGACATGTTTCTGTTGGCAGCCAGATGGCGTGCTCTGGATCGGATCCGCGGATTCACTCATGAAAGTTCAGCACGGCAGAATCACCGGTTACACAACCAAGGACGGGATTGCCGGCAATTGGACGAGTTCGATCTACGACGATCATCAGGGAGACCTGTGGATCAGCTCTCCTCAGGGCGGGCTGACCCGTTACAGAGATGGCAAATTCACGGCGTACAATTCCAGGGACGGCCTCTTTACAGACGCGATATTTTGCGTACTTGGTGACGGTCACGGGAACCTCTGGGTGAGTAGCCCGAGGGGCATCGGGTGTGTGGAGATAAGTGAATTGAACAAGTTTGCCGAAGGGCGCATTCAGAAAATTCACAGCAGGGTTTACGGTACCGCTGATGGTATGAAGAGACAGGAATGTTTCGGCTTCTGGCAGCCAAGCGGATGGAAGGCGCCGAACGGTGATATGTGGTTTGCCACGCGCAAGGGAGCTGTGTTAATTGATCCGTCGAAATTCAGGTATAACAATATTCCTCCTCCCGTCTCCATCGAGTCGATCTCGGCAGACCAGAATTCGATACCCACTGGCATAGCTGCTACCTTCAGGCCGGGGACCAAGGACATTGAGTTTCACTACGTTGCTCTGAGCTTCCTCGTTCCTCAGAGAGTATTATTCAAGTATAAGCTCGAGGGCTATGACCGCGATTGGGTGGATGCAGGCACAAGGCGCGCGGCGTATTACACTAACCTTCCACCGGGTGACTACAGCTTCAGAGTCGTAGCGTGCAATAACGACGGAGTGTGGAATACCACCGGCGCAACGTTCAACTTTGTGCTGAAGCCGCATTTCTATCAGACATCCTGGTTCATTGGAATTCTGCTTGTCATTCTTGGAGGAGCCATATTTGGGATATATCGATTGCGGGTGTGGCAACTTCTGTCAAGGGAAAAGCAATTGAACGAACGCATTCAGGAAGCTATGGCCAATATCAAAACTCTGAGCGGCCTTATTCCTATTTGTTCCAACTGCAAGAAGATTCGCGACGACAAGGGGTACTGGGAGCATCTGGAGAAATACATACAGACACATTCCGAAGCTCAGTTCTCTCACGGAATCTGTCCGGACTGTGCTTCAAAATTGTACCCAGAGATGTATTCGGGACGAAACAAGAAAAAGGAATAGATGGGGGAATACCTATTCTGTTTGTTTTGAAGTCAGAACAATTCCTGCCTTGGTCGCCGTCTGTCTGACCCTTGGCTGTCCTCTCATACTCTCACTTAATGCGGGTTCCAATTTCTTCTGCTGATTGTCCACCGTCGGGTAGGAAGCTCCGGTACTGGCTCGATTTCAATAAGATTGATCAGACCATGAATCCGTTTCCCGCCAC
>CAZRXH010000026.1:0-34126 GCA_964603995.1 uncultured Bacteroidota bacterium
CCTTGACTTGGAATAACTGTCTCAAAGGTCCCGCTTTCGATCCATTCCAACAGCTCCGCTACTCTGTGCTTGATCGTGTGCTTACTCATCACTTCTTCGTACCCCCTTGCTGCGATAGCCTCCCCAATCTCGGGGTTGCTCAGCACAAAGTGGATCTTCTTTGAAAGCTCCTCCAGGTCGGCAGGATCATACATCACCACATTCTCCATGTCCTTGAATAACTTATTGGAGAGCTCTCCTTGTATATTGTTTTGGAAGAAGACGGATCCGCTGGCCATAGATTCGAAAGGTCTGACCACCATAGTTGGGGAAAGCGATGGCAATCCAAGCACAATCTGGTAGTCATTCATCTCGCGTATGAACGACTGAGCCCTCTGCAGAGTAGTTCCCTTAGACTCCTCGTAAGAATCAATTACATCCACCTCCGGATTTGACCTGATGGCTTCAATCAGTTTGCGCCTTTCCGAGTAAGTATCCTCGAAGTAAAACGGAGTGGTTTTCCCTTTGAAGAAAGCTTTCCTTTTGCGGCTTGAGTATTTCTTCGGCGGAGGGAAAATGTCTCCGTCGATGGCAAAGGGCTGCCAGAGAACGGGCCTTCCGTACTTTGCAAAGAAACTTCTGTCTATCTCATGTACGAACACAACGCTATCGACGCACTGCATCGCGTTCTCGACTGCCTTCAGTGTGTCGTTCCACCATCGCTGATTCCTCTTTATTGTGGGATTGTCCATGCACTCAAATGAGAAGAGTACTTTCTGAGCGTTGCACTCCTGCCATCGTTTTCTCCATTCCGACGTATCATGCAGATACTGCGCATGCCAATCTGTGTTCATCAGCAGAATATGATCGGATTTCGGATTTCCGAGATATTTGAACAACTCTTCATTTGATCTCTTCGCATCCACATGGAAGACTTTCCCAAGCCGGCCAACTGATCTCAGCGCCTCGGCATAGCCCTCGCGAACCTGCCAGCTGTGACCTTCAGGAAAGACGAGATCAACTTTCGAACTACTGCCACGCAAATCGATGATAGCTGGCGACTTCCCCGGACCCCGCTGCGCTGGACTCTCTGCAGGACCATCGCTCGTCTCTCTCTTAGCCGTCGAAATTAATTCTTCGCCTGAGTAATGGACGCACGTTGATTGCAGCGGGATACAATCCTTCGTCTTGAGCAGCTGCTGCATTCCATTGTAGAGAATCATCCAATTCTTTTTCGCGAACTCATCCAGATCCAGTCCGACTGCACGCTGAACTTCTGTCTCCTGCAGGACTTTGAAGAATTCCACCAGCAATCCCGGAGTGAGTTCATCGTTCGTGTGCTTTCGCATAACGTGCCATTGTTCCACCCATCTCCTGAACCCGCCACCAGCTGTCTTTATTTCTTCGTACCATCTGTACGCCGAGAATTCCTTGTCAATTGTGACTACCGGGTATTTGCTCCCGATCTTCAGCCACAAATCAAGATCCATGGCGAAATACAGGCTCTCATCGACGAATCCTACCTCATTGAGAGCTTGCCGGCTGATGAACGTTGATGGCTGAAGGATGTAATTCGAACCTCTCAACAGCGAATTGAAATCGAATCGGATTCCGTTGGAGTACGTCTTGACTTTCCTGCCTGTCTTGTCGGCAAGGATGCCGTTTCCAATTATCAATCCCGCTTCGGGATGCTTCTCAAATGCGCGCGCAACATAATCGAATACACCGGGGAGATAGAAATCGTCGGAGTTCAGCCATGCCACGATATCGCCGGTTGCCCTCTCAAAGCCTTTGTTGATTGCGTGTGACTGCCCGCGGTCCTTTTCACTGACCCAGTAATCAATATGGCTCTCATACTTCCTGATTACTTCTACGCTGTTGTCCGTAGAACCGCCATCGAATATCATGTACTCGAGGTTCGGATATTTCTGGTCCAGCACCGATTTAATCGTGTCCTCAATGAACTGACCCTGGTTATATGAAGGCGTGATAACGGTGATCTTGGGAAACTTCATGAAATTCTCCTTGTAGTTGGGCGGCTATGAGTCTTGCTTCTCATACCAGGCGTCAATTCTCTTGTTAGTCGGATGGGCATCATAGCAGGGTTGGTCCGTCCTGATCTGACGCAAACGCAGCGGATAGACCATCTCTGATATGGCATTGACCGTAAAGGCGTGAGGGTGAACGAGTGAAGTCTCCCCCGGTAACCGGGTATCCACGCTGAGGAAGAAAAGCCCCCCGGGTTTCAACACACGGTAGATCTCCTTCAGAATCACCGCTGGATCGTTTGTATGATCCAGTACATTTACGCAGGAGACGAAGTCGAAGAATGATGTCGGCAGAGAGAGCGCCTCCGCACGGCAGCAGACGTAACTCATATTGTTGAGATTGTAAAGGATCCCGTTATCATTGTAGAGCATATTGTTTGGATCGATACCCACCTTGACTTTGGCAGGGACAAAATTCAATAAACCACACGGCCCGTTTCCGATGTCGAGAGCTTTGCCGTTCCGAAGGAATTCCATGCTCTGTCCTATGTTCTCAGTAATGTATCGCCAACGACCGGTGCACTCTGATTGAAACCGCTGGAGGAATTTTTGTTCGGACCGAGTTGCGTCCGAATCAAACTGACTAAAGATGAAATGGCGCCACCATTCCACTTCCTTTGAGTTGCGTGATTTCTCCTGCTCTTTGACTGATTCAACGGATCGTGCAGTGCCGGGAACCGGGCTGCTCGCGCCCGCGTTTCGCGGATACGACAAGTCCGAAATAGAGATATTCGGCATGACTTTCCCCTGACGGACAGATGCCTCTTTCCCAGGAAAACCAGAGGGATTTGTTTTCAGGAGATCCACCAGGTCCTCTCTATTCTCGACTTGGTTCCCCTGTTCGGCCGGCACGGAAAGATGGCGCTGGTGCGTTCCGCTCACCTTTCTTCCAACTACGATGATGTTCTCTTTTCGCTGATCAAGTGGACCCAGGAGTCGGCAAATATCGGCCAATTGCTGCTCGGAGTACCCGCCAGATTCTATTGGTCGAAAGTTCGCCGTCTCAAGTGCTTCCACTTCGAAACCGCTGGACTCCAGAAGAATTCGGATTTCATCCGGCGTTGAATCACGGTGATTTCTTATGTCGATGCTTCCGGTCCGGTATTGAAAATGATTCGCCGGTTGCTGGCCTTGGATTATCTTGATCGCATTTGACAGACTGATCGCATTGGGGACTATCAAGTATAAGATCCCTTCAGGTTTCAGAATCCTGTTGGCTTCACTCAACCAAAGCATTGGATCACGCGCGATTTGCCCGAACACTTCCCAGCAAGTCAGGACATCAAACCTCTCGTTTTCGTAGGGCCATTGGTACAACTCCAAGTTGAAATGTTGGACTTCAAAAGCGTAATGAGCGCTGCCATCGTTCTTGTCCAGTCGAATCTTTTCAGAATGCCCACTGGCAGTTTGGGTCAGGTGCTCCTCTGCGGAGACTGCTACGTCCACCCTATCAAAGATGTAGTGGCGCATAAGCAGTGTCGATGCAAACGGTGGCCGTCCAATATCGAGCACCCGCAAATCGCGCGGCAACTCGCGCAGCGGCTCCAAACTGAGCAGATATCTGTTAAGATTGTCTTTGTGATGTGCATATGACTCCTCTTCCTGGTGGGAGAAGAAATCATGAATCACCGACAACGCCTCCTTTTCGTCGAAGTGTGTCTGTCGGTCAACCGAAAAGTATTTCCGCAATTGAAGGGCATCGTCGCTGCCGGGACCGCGGTCATGTTTGGTCGCAAGATTTAACCGGTCACTAGATTCGGATACTTCTCCGGCCGAGACTTGCCTGTGGCTCTCCTCTTTTTCGATTAATGCAGCGAACTGGACATAGCATGAACTGTCAACCTTGTACGCATTCTTTATCCTGTATACTCTCAAGGAAAGAGATCCAAGATTCCGTACAACTCGTCGAACGAATTGTTCCGGGTCGTAGAACCTGCCGTGTCTATTTCCCCAACCCTTTGCACAGTAGACTGTCACTCCCGGTTCAAACTGGACATCCTCCGAAATTGCGTTTACGGGATCAGTCTGGATGGCGTATTCCTCAGCAAGGTAGAGCGGCACAATACACACCGCACCGCCGGGTCTGAGCACTCTCTCAGCCTCCCGGATGAATCTTATGTCGGAATCACCCTCAAAGTGTTCAAATGAACAGTGGAGAGCCATCTTTGAGACAAACCCTTCGGGTAACGGAAGATTGCTTGCGTCTCCCCCAATTGTATCGCCGTTAACACCTGGTGGATAGCTGAGGTCTTGTTTGTACGTCCGTGCGCCAAAAAGCCGAGAGTATATTTCCGGCACAGGACTCCCCTCGCTGGCAATGTCGATGTAGACATCATCGCTCTTCAGTTTCAAGAGAGTGGCGGCAATGTAATGCTCAAGAGATTTCTCAATGCGATTGAATGAATAATAACCTTCGTACCTTTTCGCATATCCTGACAGCTCAAAATATCTTCGGTAATCTTGTACGTCGATCTCGAGATCGTACACTTTTGCGCCAAGTCTTCTTAGCCGTTCTGCGATCCTATCCTCAGAACCATTAGAAAATGTGATCCACGAGTTCCTCTTCGGGCTCCTTACTTTCTCATAGAACTGATCGTGCGGCGAGACTTCACTTCGCGGCGAAACAGGAGCATTCAGCGCAGACTCGTAGCGCAACCCGGGCGTAGCAGTGAGGGAATTAGCGTTTCCTCTCAGCACGGATTGCGCCGCCATAACATTCTCGTTCTCCAGCTCGATCTTCACAGTCGCGAGCGATGTTTTCAGAAATTCCAGATTCCCTTTTGCGACGATGTTCTCCGGCTCCAATGACAGGACCTCTCCGATACGATGTGCCGCGTCCTGCCACTTCTCTTCAAGCATATCGAGAACTGCAAGGTTATTTAGTGCGTCGATGAACGCCGGGTTTCTGCTCAATATATCGCTCAGAACCTCCCTTGCAGCGACCTTGTCATTGCTTTTTATCTTCTGCTCGGCGAGCAGGTTCAGGAGTTTCAGCGAGGAACTGAACTTGTCTATGGTGAGATTGAGGACACGGAACGGTAGGTCGACTCTCCCGGATCGTTCCAGTCTCTCCATCTCATTCAGCACCTCCTCGTAAGAACTCTGATCGATCTCACCGTCGCTGGATTTATTCATCTCTTCACCCGAACTGTCTCCTTCATCTCTATTTGTTGTCGCCTCACTACCCATCTCAATCAGGTTGACTCCTTCCAGGTCGACGAAGTCGTCGACTCTGGTCAGCTCCGGCTCCCAGGGTTTTGGTTTCCAGTACCTGGAGCCATGCAGATACAATCTCGGTTTGTCAGAGACGCTTTGAAGAGCATCCCTGATCGCCGCTGCAAGAACATCGACGTTTACATCCTGCACGCAATGAGCCCGGATGAATTTGCAGTGCCAATTACATCCGTAACATTCCAATGGCAAAGACACTATCGAAGTCAGCGGCGAGTAGGGCATGAATCTGCCGAACTGTCCACCACCGAGCAGGATGACATTGGGCGTTCCGACCGCGCATGCTATGTGAGCTAACCCAGTCTCGGCGCCTACCGCAAGCCGGGACCTTCTTATGATTTCAGCGGACTGACGAATGGTTGTCTTGCCGCTCAAATCATAAGTGGCGATCTTAATGTTCTTGAGGTTGATGTTGTTGAGCTCGCCGTCCGATGGCGACCCGAGAGCTATCACCGTATAGTCGCCCTCGTCACAAATTTCTGAAAGTGCCTCTCCATATTTCTCATATCGCCTCAGCTCCGATTGCGCTCCTGCAAACAGGACAATCGCTTTGTCGGGACGAATCCCGTTTTCCGTGAAGAAATTATCCGCGAACGCCCGGTCTTCGTCTGACGTCCAAACTACAGGCTGCAACTCCTCATGCTCCACACCAAGGGCATGGAGGAAATCGCTGTGCCTCTGGATTTCGGTTCTGTGTTCCGAGTTGTGCGGGATCAGCAAGGTATACCGGCGATTCGCTTCCTCCCAATCGTGCACCGTGATATTTACGGAATCACCGTAGAGCGCAATGTGCTGGTCTGCCCGAGCCGCCAGAGTAATCCGGTCCGAAACCGCATCTCTTGAGAAAACGCTGTTGATGGCGACTTGTACCGACAGATCGCCAATTTGGTCCAAAAATCGTGAGGCATATTCGTTGTCAGTGATGAATCGGTTCTTATCAAGCGGGATTACTTCATCCACCAATGGGCATGTTTCATACAGCTCGGCGATGTGTGTCTGGCACACCACTGTGATTTTGCCATTGTGATACTTCTTCTTGATGTACGGCAGCATCGACGACGCCAGGACGGCATCCCCTATGGAATCGGGACGTACCCAAAGGATGTTCTTCACTCCCGAAGGCTGTTCAGTCACTGTCTTCATGCGCCTGCGAGCTATCGATTTCGTAGCTCCAGTCTGTCTAATTCCCGCTAGGATAAGTGACGCGTCTTCCCTCTTGCATCCGATTACGAACATATCGTCGGGGAAATAGCCTGGCAGGATTTGAATCACTTCCAGCCCGGCTCGGTGAAACAATTCTCTTATTGAGTTCTGTGTGAATAGAAAGAGATGTTCTTGCGGTCGAAACTGCGCCCACTCCTTAGTTTCGCCACGGTAGGCTGGCGTCTGGAAAAGACAAATAGCCCCGTCGTTCAATATTGCGGTTACAGCTTCCAGGGCGCGGACTGGCTCGGCAAAATGCTCCAACACATCAAAACCCACCACCGCGTCGTATTTCGGTAAAGGAAGTTCAACATCAGGGAAAAGACCGCTGATAAGGAATGGTAGATCGAACCGGCTGCGCGCATAAGCACAGGTTTCTTCGGCCGGCTCCACACCGACCACCGTCTGCACTCCGTGCTCACGTGCATATTGAAGAAAACCACCGTGAGCACACCCTATCTCGAGAAGTGAAGATGGTAACTTCAAATTCCTCAGAAGGTCAAACCAGGCAGGTATCCGGTCATTAAAATCGAGTGCGGCACGTTCTTCTATCATGGGATACCCAGAGACATTCTTCTGTTGCTCGTGCCAGTAAGTATCGAATCCGTAGAAAGACTGCAGCTCACCGTCGGTGCGTCGCACCAGGTTAACGTGCGTCCCGCATCGTTTACAGATTCCATACGACTCGTGGGGGGAATCGATGAGTTCTCCGCCGCACCAGCACTTTGTGTTCCCCGTCGATCGTGCCACACCTTTAGTTTCATAACCGAGCTCCCGCATTACTGGCTCGTATCTTTTGACAATGAGGTCCGCGGTCTCTTCCCGCATTTCCTTCGACCACCCCCCGGTTGTTCCCTGCCTCATGAAGTAGATCCCTGGGTCATTGTTTGCTCCTGCAACACCATATCGCTCTTCGAGTCTTCTCATATTCTCGAAGGAGCTTTCTTCAAGCAGGGCTGTAAATTCGTCAGGGGTTACACTTATCCCGACAAAATCAAGAATCCTTCCGAACCAGTATTCCGGATTCTCATGCAGGTTTTCATATTTTAAGAACAGGAAGTCTTTTCCTCCCGCGTTCCTTATCCAGCCTTCCACATGCTTGCCCCAGTCCGATGGGTAAGTCTCGTTCTTCGACACATATTCGTCCAAAGTCATGTTGAAACCGGAGACGCCTCTCTTCTGATGGTAGTAGTATGAGAGGGCGACATCCCGTGGATCTCTCACCGCGTAAATAACCTTTGCGAATCGACTATCATAGAGTGCATGAGCACTGAATATTCGGGGACCGGGAAGGTTCTTGTAATTGTCGAGAGGCAGCCCGTTGAAGCACTCTATGTTGACATCAGGGACAACCTGGCGATAAGTAGAGATGTTCAGCGGCTCACTGAGCCTCTTCGGATGTTTTCTTTTTGTCGCACACGCTAGGAAGAAGCTGATCCAGTTTGTACCTGATTTGGGAAAAGTCACAACAAAAACGTCATTTGGTCGGAGCGAATCAAAAAAGGGATTGCGATCCTGACTTTCGCCCAATCGTCGCATCTCTAACATATTTATGTTTCCCTTCACGGTTTCAGCAGGTTCTTTGGATGAATCAGAATGCTACGCAATCTCTCACAGCCGCGCATGGTCATTTGGAACAGGTACCGGTTCATAAGAAGGCGTCGCTTCAGAGTCTTGCCTTCGGACACTTCTATAGTAATCGAGGAGCACTTCGGCTACTTCCTTGCGCGTGAACGTCTCCGGCGGCGTTTGCCCTTGACTCAGGATGTTCCGCACCGCAGTACCGCTAAGGATCGATCGACTACTTGCATCGTGCGAACAAGTTTTGCTGGAGGCCATCGTGCCACACACCGTGCAATAGAAAGCGTCGGAGAATTTTACCGGTGTTATCGCCAACTCCTCTTTCGAATACTCTCCGAAAATTCTGTGCGCGGCAAAGGGGTCATAGTAGTTCCCCACACCTGCATGATCGCGGCCTATTATGATGTGACTGCATCCATAGTTCTGCCTGATTATTGAATGCATTATCGCTTCCTTCGGGCCACCGTACCGCATGGCAGCCGGCATGACAGCCAGCATTGTTCTGTCATGCGGATAGTAGTTTTCGAGAAGCGTCTCATAACATTTCATCCTCACAGCGGCGGGAATGTCATCTGATTTTGTTGCGCCGACGAGTGGATGAATCAACAGTCCGTCGACAAGCTCCAGCGCAACCTTAGTCAGATGTTCATGGGCCCGGTGGATCGGGTTGCGCGTCTGGAAAGCGACAACACTCCTCCAATTCCTTTCCATGAATTTGCGCCTGGTTTCAGAGGGCGTCAACCTGTATTTCGCCTCGATCTCTCGTTCAGGCAAACGCAAGACATCCAGTTTGCCGGCCAGGAAGACATCGCCTTGCGCGAGTATCGTCCGCAAAAATGGATGCTCAGGATCGGTCGTTCCCCATACCTTCTTTACGAGAATCGTCTTGTCGTACATGTATTTCTCGCTGAGGTTGAGCACGGCAAGCGGAGAACCGTCAGGCTCGAGAAGAACAACCTTGTCGCCTTCTCTCAGCCCACGCGCAAATTCCTTTTCCACGGCAAGAGTGATTGGAATCGTCCATGCCAGGGCATTCGCAAGGCGACCATAGTTTAATACACTTTGGTAGTCTTCGCTCCCCATGAATCCCTCGAGAGGAGAGAAAGCGCCGGTGGCAATCAATTCCACGTCCGAGACCTCGCTGGCGGTCAGGACGATCTTATTTTCGAACGATGGAGTGAGGAGTATTCGATTTATCTCTTCGCGCGTACTATCAAGCCGTTCATCGGTGAAGAGCCGATTGACAAGCTTTCCACCGTGCGGTGGTATCAAACCATGCCAGTTCGACTTGTCTGCAGTTCCTTCGTGTGATCGAACGTCATCAGTCAGCGTTCGCGTTCGAAGCAAAGCCGGTGTATCTTCATTTTCGAGGAGTGTTTGCTGCTCGTTGGAATTGCGTATTAAACTGAGCGATTCGAGCACCTTCATAATCTTCGCGGTGCTCACTTCAATCGACTCTTTGTCCGTTTCTACCGTCGCTGCCGGATTGGACGGTGGTTCATAAGGATCGGAGACTCCGGTAAACTCTTTTATCTCTCCTTTCAGCGCCTTTGCATAGAGCCCTTTCGTGTCACGCTCGATGCACTTGTCAAGAGAACATTTGACGTAGATTTCTACGAACGTGTCTCCGACAAGTCTTCTGACATGTTCCCTCGTTTCAGCATACGGAGAGATTGCTGCTGTGATAGCGACTGCTCCATTGCGGCTGAGGAGCGAGGACACAAAACCGATCCGACGTATGTTGGTGTCTCTGTCTTCCCGAGAGAATCCCAGCCCCTTGCTTAGGTTCTCACGGATTATGTCTCCGTCGAGAACTTCTATCCTGGAAAGACCGCGCTTCTCAAGCTCGTTCTTGATCTTCTGCGCAAGCGTGGATTTGCCGGCTCCAGACAGACCCGTAAACCATACTACGAATCCTTTTTCTTTCATAGAATGACCTCAGCAAGTGACACAGATGGTAAAATCGTCCTCAAGTTCGGGTCGTCAATCCGGGCAGCTTCATTTCTGCTTGTCGTGTTCATCGCCCGCATAATCTTCTTCTCGCCGCGATGGATGACTGCAACCGGATGGTGAATACCAGCGATGACGGCAAATCCATGCCGGCAGCATCTTGAACAGCGCCTCGGCGCTTATCTGAGAGAGAAGGCGACGCTTTTAAAAAAGTCTTCCCGCTTATTGTGCTTCTTCGATTATGTGTCATCATGGAGCTTTCCACAAACGCTGTGCCGCTCCTTTTCCTTCGAAAATGTGGCTGAGTAGCCGCACTTTCGGCCATTCAGCACAATATTGTTCATGTGGCTGATGTTGTGCAGGAATTAGCCAGCCATTACGACTTCACACAGTCAGCAGAAAGACTTATATTGACCACAATTCCGTCAGCATGACCAGCAAATGAAAAGAGACAATGGAGCTTCGATACCGACCGACCGACCTCATCCTCAGGCATCCTTTCACAATCTCAAGGTCATCAAGAACTGTCGTGCCGGTCGTGACGGCGGAATTTGAGAAAGACGGGATAATCGGTTACGGTGAGGCTTCGCCCAACTCCCGCTACGGAGAGACAGTCAGTTCAGTCAAATCATTCCTGAGTAAGGTGGATCTTTCCCGGCTGCCCGACCTTTTCAAACCTGAACAGGTCTCTGACTACCTTGATTCTATTTCCTCACACGATCCAAGCGCGAAAGCCGCAGTGGATATCGCAGTTCACGACTGGATCGGCAAGAGGCTTGGAATCCCTCTCTATGAATACCTCGGTCTGGAAAAACCTGTGCGAACCGTTTCCTCTTTCACCATCGGAATCGATGCGCCGGATGTTGTCATGCGAAAAGTCACCGAGGCAAACGACTACCCGATACTGAAAATCAAAGTGGGGTTACCGAACGACGAAGAGATTATCCAGGCGGTCCGGGCTGTCACGAACAAACCTCTGCGCGTCGACGCGAACGAGGGATGGAAATCGAAGGAAGAAGCACTTGAGAAGGTCAATTGGCTCGCGACTCAAAATGTGGAGCTAGTTGAGCAGCCGATGCCTGCAGACCACATTGAGGATATAAGGTGGCTGCGCGAGCGCGTGAACGTGCCAATCATTGCGGACGAAGCGCTTCGATCAATCCGAGATCTCGATGAAATCGCTGCCGCCTACGACGGTGTCAACGTCAAAGTTCAGAAAGTCGGTGGATTGTTGCGCGCACGGCAGATCATGAAGTTGGCGAAGGAGCGAAAGTTAAAGGTGATGATTGGTTGCATGATCGAGTCATCCGTGGGAGTAACTGCCGCTGCACACCTTGCTCCGCTTGCGGATTGGGTCGATCTGGATGGAAATATGCTCATAAGCAATGACCCATTTGTCGGGGCAGAAAATAAAGAAGGACAGATTTTCTTAAACGACAGGCCCGGCCTAGGAGTCGTGCCGGCTGGCTGATCTTTGGCGTGCCATCTCAGAGAGAACGATCGCAGATGCCACACCCACATTGAGTGACTCCATCTTCCCCACTTGGGGGATCGCGACCCTGGTATCGCAGAGCTTCATTACTTCTTGCGCGATGCCGAAAGCCTCCGATCCAAAAACGACTGCAGATCTCTTAGGATAATTGTAATCTGTGTAACTCAACGCGGCATCCTGAGCGGAGGCGATCACCGAAAATCCGATCGACTTGTATTTGACAATCTCATCCGAAAGGTTCACATCCTGTACGACGTCGAGTTCGCATATCGCCGCCATGGCTGACCTGACAACTTTTGGATTGTACGCATCCACGCTTCCCGCTGCGACAAGGACGCCGTCGGCGCCAAACCAGGCGGCTGACCTCAATATGGTACCGAGGTTCCCGGGATCGGCGACCCTGTCGAGCAAAAGAATCGTCGCTGTCCGCCTGGGGCGTATTTTGGAAAGAAGACTGTCTGAGGTGAGCTCACGAACCGCGGCAAGAGCGATGATGCCCTGGCTTGTTTCGGTGGAAGACAACTTGTCGAATTTCGTGGCGGGAATTTCCTCAATCTCGATTTCTTTCTGCTCAGCCAACGAGTATATCTCGGACAGCCGTTTGGGATTCGTTCCTACGTTGACGATTATTTTCCTGACAAGATTGCTGCCTGTGATCGCCTCCAGTACAGCACGCTTCCCCTCTATGAAGAAGAGGCCCCGATCTTTTCTGCCTGACCTGTCTTTAAGCTCAGACAGCTTTTTTACATCCGCGTTTGATAGCATCAGTTTGTGGATATCTCGCTCAATAGCAGTTTCTTTTCATAGGCTTGGTTCGCATCGTTGAGATAAAGCATGCCAGCCAGCTGGTTGCCATCCCTGACTACGGGCACAGAAGGGAGACCGGCATCCAGCATCAGCTTCATTGCCGATGACAAATCCTGTTCTTCCAACACACTCAGCTTGGTCGGGTTAAGTATATCCTTGACGACAAGTATGTCCAGTAGATCTTTTACGGACTCGTCGGTCAATGCCTGCCTGATGTCACCGTAGGAAAGGATTCCCGACAGAGTCCCGTCATGTTTGATCACAGGAAAAACGGTGGCGCTGCTTTCAGGTATCATCTCGACAAGGTCTGAAAGTCTTGTGGACTCCGACGCCGCAACAAGCTGCGGTCTCATGACCTCCTTCACCTTCATCAAACGTAGAATATTCACGTCTCTTCCGTACACGTCGAGGAATTGTCCCTTAAGCCTGAGCCGTATCGTGTAGATTGAGCCGTTCAGGTATTTCCGTGATATGACCGTCGCAACGACGACGGCCAGCAGGATGGGTAAGATGGTTTCATATTTGTCCGTCATCTCAAAAACCAATATGGCGGCCGACAATGGAGCCTGCACGACTGAGCCGGTGACCGCTGCCATACCAACGAGTGCATATGCTCCCGGAGGCGCGGCGATTGATGGAGCGATCATGTTGACAATGCTGCCAAATGCTCCTCCAGCCATAGCGCCAGTGAAAAGAGATGGAGCCAGTGTCCCACCTGATCCACCGCTGCCCAGTGTGATTGAAGTAGCAATCGGCTTCAACAGCAAAAGCGCCGCCAGGATCATGAACGAATCTCGGCTGTATAGAGATGCGTCCACGCCCTGGTAAGTGTAGCCGAATACCTCCGGGAAATAGATACCGATTACGCCTACTATCAGTCCTCCTAAGGCAGGCTTGAGAATTTTGCTGTGTATGGGGAATTTTTTGTTTTCGAAAAACTCTTCCGTGGCGTAAAACAACTTCACGAAGAACACCCCGACGAAGCCCGCGAGAACTCCGAGGATAACGTAGAATATCAGTTCGTAGCCGCTTCTCAGTGAAAAGGTCGGTATCACGAAGACAGGTTTGTTTCCAAGGATACTTCTGGAAACGAAAGTCCCGAAGACCGAGCTTATGATAATCGGCGAAAATGTCTGCATATTCAGACTGCCGATCACGACTTCCATGGCAAAGAGTGCTCCTCCGATCGGAGCGTTGAAGACAGCTGCAAGGCCAGCTGCTGCACCGCATCCGACGAGTGATTTCATTTGCTCTTCATTCAGCCTGAACACCTGTCCAACGCTGGAGCCAATTGCGCCACCGATGGCTATGACGGGTCCTTCCCGGCCACCAGCGCCTCCGCTGCCGATTGATATTGCACTCGTGACCAGTTTCGAGATAGCAAGAAAGGGATTGAGCACGCCTCCCTTTTTGGCGACGTTCTCGATAACCATCGGCACACCCTCGCCGGACGAATCCGGGGCCAGTTTGATGGCAATCAATCCAACCAGGAGTCCGCCGACAGCGGGTATTATCGGAATGATCACGTACCTTTCCCATCCTTGCAGGTTCACGAGATTCGTGAGGCCGAAGAAGCCGGCAGGACTATCGAACATGAGGTGTTCTACGAGCTGGATCATCTTGTAGAAAAGTATTCCACCGAAGCCGGCAAGTATGCCGGTTATGATTGCAAGGAGCAGGTGTATAGGTTCCTGTGAGAATTCGAATTTCTGGAGTCGTTCTAGTAACCAGTCTTTGACGCTGTTGAAAAATTCCATTTCGTTCCTAGTCTATTTGAAGCACTTTTCTTGCCAATGAAAAAGTCTTATCGACACCGATCGTGTTAATGTCGCCGCCTTTTCCAATGATAAATCTATGTTTCTCTCCCAGAGGAGCCCACTGGAGCGGGTCGGTCGGACCGAACAAAGAGAGTGTTGGAGTACCCACGGCGGCGGCCAGGTGCATGATTCCAGTATCATTGGTTACGACCAGGTCCATCTGTTTTAGCAATGCTGCCACGAAAGAGATTGCCTTGTTCCTGACTCTCACGAATGGCGTTTTCACGATTCCTATCAGGTGCTCGATTACTTCGTGGTCCATCGGCCCCTCCGTCAGGAATATGTTTGCCTCCAGCTCTCTGTGAAAGATCTCTGACAACTCCGCAAAGTTGACGACATTCCATCTGTTCAATACTTTGCCTGCTCCGGCATGCAACGCCACTTTCTTGACTCCGTCCCTGCTCACTTTCTTGACGAAAGCCGCCGCGTCATCTGCGGCTCGTTGGGCAACTCTATATTCGAGCTCGCCGTTATCGCGTTCTCTTCCTATGCCGAGAGGATTGGCAACCTTCATGTTGCGATAGGACTGATGCACTGGACTGTCCCCCCACTCCAGTTCAACTGGCACATCGTAGACTGAGCTCGTTCGATTCGATTTCTTTTCAAGTGAGGCCGGTCCAAGCTTAAACTTTGCCTTCACGAAAAAAGCCATCACGTCGTTCGTGAGCGACAGAGATACGTTGGAGGGGACGAGCAGAACATCATAACCGCTGCGAAGCTTCCTCACAAAATTGAAAAACAGCGATGGCCTCCTGTAAAAGGATAGCTTGTCGTAATTGATAAGAGTCGTGATGTAAGGACAGCCGGCAAGAGCGTGTGCATTCTGAGGCGATACCACGACCGCAAGCTCTTCAAGCTTAAACTTCCTGCTGAGGGACCTTAACAAAGGAACGGTACACAGAACATCACCGAACTGGTTGTGCTGGCGAATCACAACGATTCTCTTCACAGAGTCTGGATCCAGCGTACGGCTCAGGTTCCCACCTTTTCTGCCAGCGAGTCTGGCCAAAGATGTTCGGACGATACGCTTTACCAGTCGCTCGGCTCTCTTTGCGTAACCCTCTCTTTTACTGCTGCCGTCTTTCAACGGCGACGGCTCCTACTTAAGGTCCTCATACTTCGCATCTTCAATATTTTTCCGGTCGATCTTGACCTCTTTCTCGCCGTGATGCTGATTCTCTTTTTGCCTCTCGTAGTCTCTTATCCCTCTCTGCACTGCTCCTTGTATCGCGGAGCGTATGAAGCGATAGAGAGCATAGAAAAAGAATATCCAGATTATGGCTTCTAGCATTGCTTCAGTATCGGGCTGTAATATTCTGCCACTTTGCGCGGCTTGAGAATTTCGTTGGCGAGCTGTTCGAAATCTTTTTCATTGTTGACAAAGTCTATTTGATCGGCATTCACAATCAGAAGTGGAGAGGATTTGTAACGGAAGAAGAAATAATTGTAGGCTTCATTCAGACTCTGGATATACTCACTCGACATGCTTCGTTCGATCTTGCGTCCCCGCTTCTTGATGTTTGCCATGAGGTGTTCGACATTGCATTGCAGGTAGACCGCCAAATCCGGCTTCGGGACTGTCTTCTCAAGCAGTCCCACGAGCGTCTCGTAGAGCCGTAACTCGTCGTCCTGAAGATTCAGATATGCAAATATCTTGTCCTTCTCGAACATGTAGTCGCTGACAATCATTTGTTCGAAAAGGTCCAACTGAGTAAGCTCCTGCTGCTGACGGTACCTGCTCAGGAGAAAAAACATCTGTGTCTGAAAGGCATAGTGTTCCATGTCATCATAGAACTTCTCAAGGAACGGATTCTCTTCGAATTTCTCGAGGACAGCCTTCGCCTTAAGCAACTTCGCCAGTTTGAGAGTCAGGCTGGTTTTGCCGGCCCCTATTACACCTTCAATCGCGATGTGCTTTATGTCGGCAGTGTAACTTTCGAACTCCATTTTCAACTTTCCGAGATCTATGATTTTTGAAAGACTCGCACCCGGGAATGGTCCGGGCATTCAACGAGAAGTTGCTCCACCGTTTTGTGCAGGACCGGATGTTCAAAGTGCGGCGCAATCTCGAACAGAGGTTGAAGCACGAATCTTCTTTGTTGAGCCTCCTCGTGCGGGATGGTCAGGCTATTAGTTCTTATGGTCTTCTCGCCGTAAAAGATGATATCGATGTCTATCTCACGCTCTCTCCACCGTTCCCTGTGAACCCGTCCAACCTCTCTCTCGATTTCTTTCAACGACGCCAGAAAATCAGTTGGATCCAACGAGGTATTGACACTCACTGCGATATTGAGGAACGGCGGCTGCTCTGTCACCCCGACAGGATCAGTCTCATAAACAGAAGATGTCTTTACGAACGATACACCCGGCATTCCGGAGATCAAATCAACACCCTGCTTCAGATACCCCATTCTGTCACCCAGATTCGAGCCGAGAGACAGATAACACTCAGCCTCTTCCACCGGAATCCCTCCCGCCATCGCGGGATTTTTCAGTCTCGAACTCCACATAATCGACAACGCCACCAACCTGGGGGGTATGTTTACGGACTCTGACGACGACCCTGTCCAACAATGAGAACCTGTCGAGAATGCTGTCTGCAATTTGTGCCCCAAGCGATTCGATCAAATAGAATCTCTTGCCAAGTACTAGTTCTTTGATCGACTGGTAAACTCTTTTGTAGTCAACCGTGTCCTTCAAGTGGTCAGATTGGCAAGCCTGGGAGAAGTCACCGAACATATCTACGTCAACTTCGAATTTTCCGCCTGATGCCTGCTCATTCGTGAGAACACCATGGTACGCATAAAATGTCGCGTTGTTCAGGCGGATGCATTGTTCTTTCATTTGCTGCATGAAATATAGAGTCATGCTCCAGAATTTTCAAGGATTGAAAGGCGCTTGCTAAGAACGACAGTCGCGACTTCATTCAGCGATGAAAGCTCCGCTACCCGGGAATTCGCGGTTTGTCCGACGGTCTTTGCTCCGGCGGCTGATGATCTGAGATGTAAGACTTCAGAAGAAGAAAGAACATGAGTATCAGAAGGATGACGATGAGAGGAAGGGCAAAATTGAATCTGTCGCTGAACGTCGGGATCGCAGCGGAAAGTGAGTCGCTTGCCTGGAGAATCGCCGCGAGCATCAGTACACTCCCGTTGTGATGTAGGCCATGGCGGTCATCGTGATAAGATAGACGATCACTGCGATACCGAACAGCATAAAGAACGTGCTCTTTTCCTCTCTTGACGATTTCCGGTCGAGAAACGGGACAAGCATCCATATTATGCCGCCGAGAGTAAGAGCACCAAGTCCGACTATGTCAGGAAATGTCCGGAGCGTTTGAAAGACAAACAGGAAATACCATTCCGGTTTTATTCCTGCGGGCGCAGGCAGGACAGTGTTCACTTTCGGCGCCAGGTTCGCCGGAAAAATAGTCGCAAAGGCGAGGAGGATGGCTAGTCCGCCGGACCATACGGCCGCCTGACGCAGCATGAAGTTCGGAAACAACCTCGTCTTTTCCCTGTAATTGGTCTGGGACAGAGGCGTGCTGAGACCAAGGACCTGTGTCAGAAGGACATGGATGGTGATAAGTACCGCCCACAATACCGGCAGGACGATCGTGTGCAGCGTGAACATTCTTGTCAGAGTCGCCGCCCCCACGTCCTGTCCTCCCTGCATCACGCGAGAGATGAAGTCGCCGATGCCCGGCAAGTACAAGGGCATGCTGACCCCTATCTTTGTGCCGAAATACGAAAGAGTGGTCCAGGGGAGAAGGTATCCCGTAAAGGCAGAAGTGAGGATCAACGCTAGTACCAGTATGCCAAGGATCCAGGTGATCTCGCGTGGCTTGCGGTAAGCCTTCATGAAGTATGTCGAGAACATGTGGATCACGACGATTGCTATGAGGAAATTTGCGCCCCAGAAATGGATGGACCTTATGAGCCAGCCGTAGTGGACCTTCTCCATGATGTAACGGACCGACTCGTTAGCACTTGCCGGATTGGGTGAGTAATAGAAGGCGAGCAGTATCCCGGAGATTATCTGAACGATCAGTACAAACAGTGCAAGGCCTCCAAAGTAGTACCAGAAGGAGTGCTTGTGCTGCGGGACCTTCTGACTCGCGATCCAACTGCGAACAGATGTCAGGTCAATTCGATCTTCGATGAACGATGCTAGGCGGCTTGCCATCAACATTAGGCCGTTTGATTCTTCACTGAGACGTAGATTTTGTCTCCTGATATGGAAACAATGTAAACAGGCAGTGGCTTCGTGGCTGGCCCTTTCAGGACTTTCCCGTCGATATTGAACTCACTTCCGTGGCATTCGCATAAGAAGTAATCACCTGTTGGTTCAAAAGCAACTGTACAACCCATGTGAGTGCATTTCGCGGATAAGGCTTTGTAGCTCCCGTCCGGCAGCTCCACAAGAACAGCAGGTTTGTCCTGGAATTTGAAAAACTTGGCGGAGTTCCGTTTCATTTCGTCGGTGGTGGTGACAAAGATTTTGTCGGCTTCCCCCAACGCAACTTGTGGAGGCGTGAGAAATCTCAATACGGGATAGACCAAGTATCCCGCGAGCGCCGCAGCGCCTGCTGCGAGAATTCGATTCAAGAATTGACGTCTGGTTGTAGATGCCATACAGACTTTCTAACGCAAAAGTACGCCAATACCGTTCCAGTGTCGTCAAAATCTTTATAGGACAGACAGGGGATCAGAACATCGTGGCTGCACAGGTCAGACCACTATCTTGAGGCTCCCAGGCTCGATGCGCATCTGAAACTCATTCACCTTATTAGCCGGAACTTCTCCGTCCCTGTGGATAGAGACCGCATCCTCAGTCTGAATGCTGATCCTTCTTGCTTTCTGCATGGCCACTTCCGCGTGCTTGCCGTGCGTCCCCTTGAGAACACTCGGTATCACCTGCACCACTCTCCCTATCGAGACATCTGATACCAGACAGACATCAAGAAGTCCATCATCCAACAAAGCATGAGGGGTCAGCAAAAATCCTCCTCCGGCAGAAATGCCATTTCCGATCGCGGCCAGGAATGTCTTTTGCTCCACCACCTGATCATCCAACTCTATCCTCATCTGAGTCGCTTTGTATTTCGAGAGTGTCCTCAGGAGAGCGTATAGGTAGCGGGAAAGGCCCTTTAGTCGATGAACGCCCAGACTCTCCCTTGCTACCTCGGCGTCGAAACCGACACCGATACCGTTCACGAAAAGGAGGTCCTTCTTCTCCAGAGTGAGCATCCCGACATCTATCGATCTCACCTTGCCCGACATAATCCTGTGCATATAGTCCTGAAGGTTCTTCAGCCTGCCGACAGCCCGTACAAAATCATTCCCGGTGCCGGTCGGAATAATCCCCATTGCAGTCTCAGATTTTGCAGTCCCGGCCGCGACCTCGCTGACCGTACCATCTCCCCCGACCGCTACTACAATGTCAAACTCGGACGAACGCTCACTCGCAAGCTCAGTGGCGTGCTCAGGCGCTTGCGTGACTTGCAGGTCGAAATTTATCCCCAGTTTTCTCGCAATCCCGACCAGGTGTGGAAGAACTCTTCTGGTTCTCCCGTTGCCCGATACCGGGTTGACAATGAACTTCACAAGCCTTTCGCCAGCGGGCCTCATGGTATTAGTTTAGCGCCTCTCGCCTCATCTTTGCAAGGCGGATTGTTTCCCTTATTCCAAGCCTTATTTTAAACTCCCCGCGGTGACGGACAATCTCATAGATAGTCAGAAGCCCGAAGATTATTGAGACGATAATCCGCGAGTTGTTGCCAACAATAGGCAACTCCGGCATAAATGTGAAATGGACCGGAAACAAAAATTGAGCCAGCCAGAGGAAAAAGAGGACAGCCGCATCTCCCCGTGTGAACTTCAGCTTCGCCAGCGTGGCACAGCCATAGAAAGTCATCATCATCGACAGGAGAATCTCTTCTCTATGATGGATATCGAGTGGAATTGTCGAGATTCTTCCCATCGAGAAAGAATAGACGATCGGTATCATGGAAACCAGCAGCGTCCACTGGTTCACCTTGCTGCTTATCATGTTGAGAAGCGCCATGGGAGCAAGGCGTATCGTCCTCGCCCAATAGAACGCGGTGACTTTTTCAGGGAACTCCGATAGGAACGGTGCCACCCATTGAACGAAGACGAAGGCGCTTATGCCAAGGGCGGCGGAGACTTCCTTCATGCTGTTGAGGAAAGGATCCGCTACTGCCCACATTGCGCCGCCGCCGATTAGAAACAGGACAAAAAGAAGAAAACCTCTCTTCTTTCCGTCTTCCACTGAAACGAGGGCGCGGGGCATGGCGAGCAGGTCCTCCTTTTTCTCCTCTTCTTCCTCGGGCAAGACCCGGAGGATGTAGATGTAGAACACGAACACCATTCCGAGAAAAATGCCGTCGTAAACTTGAAGGTCACGCTTCAGCAGGACCACGATGAAGTAGAGAGAGGAGATGAACAGCGCCAGGACTTCGACGATGTTTTCGGGGCGCAACTGTATAAAATCGATCTTCTTTCCACCCCTGATTCTTGAATAGATGTCCGCCGTGACAAATATGAGCGGCCATCCGACTCCCATCAGAAGCCTGTTGGAACCGGTGAAGTTGGCCATCATGAGGTCGATATCTTTTCGCCAGGCGATGACGGCTTCGACCATAAATTCAGGCACGACCTGCAGCAGCGCCACGATCGCAACGGCAAGCCCCTGGCTTATGCTGAACTCGGCCGCCTCAGCCGCCCAGCTGATTATCAGAGCGGAAGTTATCACTGAGCTGAAACACAGGAACGCTACGAATCCAGCGGTGTCGCTCGGGTAAGTATGGAGCCATATAGAAACGACAACGCTGTATAACGACATGAAAACAAAGTAGTACGTATAGCGCGAGTTGGTCACTGTATATTGTCCAGCGCAAAGTGCGGAAGCTTCACTCCTGCCATGTCGTGATATCCCGGAGGAAGGTCAAGCAAACTGCGAATCTGATTCAGCACCATTCCGACAGAAGCCACATCACCCATGATGCCGTTGCTGATAACAACACTGACCGGCGGTTCGCCGTCAACAAAAACCGCGTCATATTCTATCGACGCGTCGATTCGCATGGCAAGCCTGAGCGTGATTACCTCACGGCCTGCCCTTTCCACAATCACTTCTTGTCGCACTCCCACGACGTGGTTCATTGCGACAAACACATTGTCTCCATGGAAGTCATGGTCCGCGACGACGGGCTGCATGTTCGACATGATATTGTCATAGCTAATATTGAGATGATGCGCGACAAACTCAGCAGAATCCGTGAGGCCGACGGGACCAAATCTCCCCGACTCGGTACGCTCGAGAAACTCCTCCGCAGTCAGGCCCACACCCAGCTTCCTCTGTAGCGCGAGGCGACGGTTGCTGAGGTTCACCATTCTCTCTGCCCTAATGCTCGAAATGGAGACACAGGGTGCGGTCAACATCAGAACCAGGCTGTCCATCACAAACCCGGGGTTTATGCCGGTGGCGAGAATCCTGACACGTTTGCGCTTCGCGGTGAGATCGAGTCTCTTGAATAGTTTCGGATCACGCCGTTGAAGGAAGAATAGCTCCTCTGCAGTGGTAACCACGTTGTACCCGTGACCCACGAGCATCTCGACTTGTTCTGCTGCTTCCGGCAGAAAAGACATCGCGGAGTGCACCACGATATCTGCCTTCTTTCGTTTCAATGACTGAATCGAATCGGCGACCTGAAGGTTGTATATACCCTTTGGCTCGATAAGCTCACCAATGTCTCTCTGGACCTTGTCTGGAGCATTATCGACACAACCGACCAGCTCAAACTGATCATCGTGTCTTAGCATCGTCTTCGCAATATTGATCCCGATTTCTCCCAGCCCGAACTGTATTACCTTAATCTTCTTTATCATTTTCCCTTGTTCTTATTTGAATCTCATGCACAAACATTTGTGTAATGACAGTAGGCCGCGTTATTGCCGCACCTACCACCACGGAGTAAGCTCCGAGCTCGAACGCGTGTACCGCCTCGCTGGGAAGGAGAATTCTCCCTTCGGCAATCACCGGCACAACGAGGGAATCTGACAGCCGTTCGATCAGGTCAAAATCTACTCCTTCCCTGGCCTTCTGGATAGTAGCCGGGGTATGACCGGAAAGAGTTGTAGAAACAAGGTCCGCGCCTAATTCCGCCGCCTGGATTCCTTCCTCAAATGTGGAGACATCCGCAAGAATAAGAGTGCCCGGGTGGTTTACTCTGGCCTGTCGCAAAAACTCGAACCCTGTGAGCCCGTTTGGACGGATCCTTTCGGTCGCATCAACGGCCAAAATATCTGCTCCAGCCTCAATAATTTCGTTCAAGTCTTTGATGTCCGGGGTAATAAGCACCGATCCGTCCGGATAAGACGACTGGATGGACCCGATCACCGGCAATTGGACCTTCGATTTTATCGCCTTGATATTCTCTTTTCCTTCCGTACGGATTCCGCCGGCTCCACCTATTTTCGCCGACAGAGCGAATAGAGAAACATATTCAGGACTGTTGAAAGGATCGTCGGCATCGAACTGGCACGATACTATCAGACTATTCTTGACATTGGCTATCGAATTCAGATATTCCATTTATCCTTCCGAGTCTTTTTACTACAACAACAAACTGAGTTCACTTATTCAACAAAATACGCCTGGCAATCTCCGCTGCGATCACGAAGACGCATGAGAACATTACAACCAATCCAATCATACGGACCCTTGCACCGAAGAGGACGTCCATCAGACGCAATACGAGGAGAAAAGCAGCAGCGCCAAAAACGACATCGAGAAACGCGAGGAAGTAGAACGAAAGAGGATTGATGACCTGAGGAGAGGGATTATACGAAAAGAGGTAGCTTCCAAAGACCGCCACCTCCAACGGGATGAGGAACACTGCCCCCAGTGCGACGGGATGAAGACTGTATATTATCCCGGAAATATATCCCTTGATGGACGCTCCTGTCTCCCCGACTCTCAGCGCAAAGTAACTCAACACGCAGAACGCGTAAATTCCCGGGACGAAGACAACCACGCCCAAAGCAATGCAGGTCAGCAGGAGCCTGGAAAAGTCCAGCGTGTAGATGTCGGCCGCCTTCACGATATAAAACGTGAGGAAGCTCAGCCCAATCCCTTCAAGGATAACGAGTAATAGAGAATAGTTTCTATGCGTTGCCAGGAGTATTTTTCGAAACGTGGAATTGGGATACCGCCAGATATTGTAAATGGTGGAAAAGAGATCAAGCGCCTTGACGGTGTCCTGTAAAATACCTCCACACGATGAGCACCGGACGGCAAAATCAAGATTGTCGGCTCCACAGACATGGCACTTTGTCAGGTGCAAAGCGCCTCCCGACTCTTCAAATACAAAGGCAAGCGCTTCATGGTTGTCCAGCCTCGCCTTCTTTAGTAATAGGCTCAAAGTGAGCCGTGAAGTGTCTCAAATACGGCGGCTCATAAGTTATTTTGTATCCGGGAATAGCATGTCTTCGCTTGAAGACATCCACAACCACCTCTGCGGCATAGTCCACATGACTTTGTGTGTACACCCTTCTCGGAATCGCAAGACGCACCAGTTCGAGATTTGAGCCTTTGAATTCCCCGTCCACTTCTTTTCCAAACATCACAGAGCCTATCTCGACGCTACGTATGCCGCCTTCCAGATACAACTCGACCGCGATCGCCTGGCCCGGGAACTGATTCGCGGGAAGATTGGGTAGAAAACGTTTCGCATCGAGAAACACGGCATGGCCGCCGGCGGGAACCAGCACGGGGACGCCCTCTTTCTCCAGTTTGTCGCTGAAATACTCTATCGATCTTACGCGATATTTCAAGTAGTCCTCGTCGAGGACCTCGACAAGACCTTGTGCCATCGCGTCAAGATCCCGTCCCGCAAGGCCGCCGTAGGTTGGAAACCCTTCAGTCATGATAAGAAGACTCCTCGCCTTCTCGGCAATCGCGGAATCATTCAACGCAAGAAAGCCGCCGATATTTACCAGGGCATCTTTCTTTGCGCTCATGGTGCAGCCGTCGGCATAGCTGAACATCTCATGCGCAATTTCCGTCACGCTCTTGTTCTCGTAACCGGGCTCTCTCGTCTTTATGAAGAAGGCATTTTCAGCAAACCGGCACGCGTCAATGAAGAGCGGGATATCATATCTGCGGAGGAGTACCTTTGTCTCCCGAATGTTCTTCATGCTTACGGGCTGGCCACCGACAGAATTATTTGTGACCGTGAGAATGCAAAGCGGGATCTTGTCAGCCCCGGTTCTCACGATCAGTTCCTCAAGCTTATTCAGATCCATATTGCCCTTGAAATCTGCCCGCTTGTCCGTTTCCAGCGCAGAGGAGACCGGCAGATCCACCGCCACGGCGCCGGAGAACTCGACGTTCGCACGCGTAGTATCGAAGTGAGTGTTGTTCGGGATAGTTTTCCCCGGCCCTCCCATAGCCGTGAAGAGAATCTTCTCGGCAGCTCTTCCCTGGTGAGTCGGAATTATGAACTTGAGGCCAGTCAGTTCTTTGACCACCTTCTCGAACTTGAAGAAGCTTCTCGATCCTGCGTAGGATTCATCACCGTCCATGATAGCGGCCCACTGCTTTGAACTCATGGCCGCAGTGCCCGAATCGGTTAACAAATCTATAAGGACGTCGTCCGCCTTCAGAAGAAATAGATTGTAGAAAGCCTCACGGAGAGCGTTCAAGCGATACTCACGAGTCGTAAAATTAATCGGCTCGACAGACTTGATCTTGAATGGTTCTATTATTGTCCTGGTCATCTCACCACCGTGTATGAACCTATTGAGTCTGGATAAACATTGACTGTTATCGTGAAGTTCTCGTACCCCACGGCCTTCATTTGCAGCAACCTGCCACTGGCGGAGACGATCTGATACTTCGCTATCTCGGATGAATCGGGCTCAGCAATTGACCTGAATGTGAAGCCGGTGAAGGACCCGCCTCCACCTGTCATCTCGGACGGTTTCCTGTACCAACCCTGCGCGGAAGCAGCGATGTGATTCATCTCGTTTATTGCTTCGTTTATGTCCGTCTCCTGTTCATGCGATTTGAAATAAGTTACTGCCAGAGAGACCGCCACTGCGACGATTATAGCGACAAGAACTATCATAAGAAGTTGTTGCGTTCCCATGCCGGGGCTCCAGAGTTAGGATTTCATTTTGAGATTCAGGTACAATAGAATCACGTCTCGGATATTTTCACAATTAGAAAGGTAGTCTCCGGACTAATCACTTTTCGGCAGCGTCCCAACTTCAAGACAGACACCATGAGCAACGGGACTAAGATTGAGTCTCTCCGTGATCTGAGACCCGATGGAAAATCTACTGGTTTCAGGAACGATCAAGACACTCCTCAACGAAAACAGTACAGGTTTGAATTCGAACGTTGAAAGACCTCCTATTTGGCTGCGACCTTGGTATGCTCGAGGATCGTCTCTTCAAGTTTGGCAACCAAAATGTCCACATGATCTTCTTCGATAATCAGAGGAGGAAGAAGCCTAATGACATTGCCGTTGGTACAGTTGGCCAACACCCCTCTGGAGAGGAGGTTGCTCACGATCTCTGCACATTCAGTTTTGCACTCGACACCAACCATCAGACCAAGGCCCCGGACTTCTGTTATGAAATCGGGAAACCTGGCGCCCAGCTCAAGGAGTTTCTCCCTAAGATATTCGCCAACCTTCGCCACATGAAGGTCCATCTTCCTCTCCGCGAGCTCGCGCAGCGTTGCGAGTCCCGCTGCACAGGCTACAGGATTGCCTCCAAAAGTGCTTCCATGGCCTCCATAGCCGAGCACATCTTCCAGCGCCTCATCCACGAGAATGCCGCCCAACGGCAGGCCGCCTCCGATCGGTTTTGCCATCGTCACGATATCCGGCCGTACTCCATAATGCTGAAAGGCAAAGAGCTTTCCGGTACGATAGATGCCGCTTTGTATTTCATCACCTACGATGAGGAAGCCGTGTTTACGCTTCAGCGAAAAAAGCTCCTCCACGAACTCACTTGAAATTACGTTTACACCACCTTCGCCCTGTATGAATTCTACAAAAACCGCCGCGGTCCTTGCGTCGACTTCTGACCGAAGCGCTCGCACATTATTGAATTCCACATGATCGACATTCGGCAGAAACGGTTCAAATCCGTGCCTGTATTTCGGACGGTCGGTCAGTGAAAGTGCGCCCATCGTCCTTCCGTGGAAAGAATTTGTCAACGCGATAAGCTTGGTTTTGTCCCTGCTGTTTCCCCACCTTCTCGCAATCTTGATTGCCGCTTCAACTGCCTCCGTTCCGGAATTCGACATGAATATCTTTGGGTAACCGGAAATCTTGCAGATCATCTCCGCGAGTTCAATTTGGACGTCCATGTAGAACAGGTTCGAGACGTGCATGTACCTTTCAACCTGGTTGACTATCGCAGCCTTCACGCGCGGGTGATTATAGCCCAGCGAATTTACGGCTATTCCGTCAAAGAAGTCGAGATACTTCCTGCCGTCTCTCCCGTAAATATACACGCCGTCGGCATGATCGATTTCAATTGGAAGGCGCTTGTATGTTTGGAGCAAATATTGATTCTCTTTCTCTTTGATGCTCATTTCAGTTCCGTCATTTGTACATAGATTCGATCAAGTCAGCGTATTTCTGTTCGACGATCTTACGCTTGACCTTTAACGTCGGAGTCAGATCCCCGTTCTCCACAGTGAACGGATTCGGCAGCAATTTGAACCGCCTGACCTGCTCATACTTTGCGAGATCCTTTTGCAGTTCGTTAATGTCCTTGCGGATAGCATCATCGACTTTCTCATTCGCCAGCAATTCCTCATCACTTCGGTACTCGATGTGATGCTCTTTGGCAAATTCCCTGAGGATTTCGAAATCGGGAACAATGAGAGCGCTGTTGAACCTTCTCCTGTCGCCGATCAGTACGATCTGATCGACGAACCTGCTCTGCTGCAACAGGTTCTCAATAGGTTGAGGCGCAATGTTTTTGCCGCCCGAGTTTACAAACAAGTGCTTCTTCCTGTCTGTGATTACGATAAATCCGTCCGTGTCGAAATGTCCTATATCGCCGGTGTGAAGCCAGCCATCCCTGTCGATCGACTCCTTCGTAGCCTCTATATTTTTGTAGTAACCGACCATCACATGTGGCCCGCGGGTCAATATCTCACCGTCATCGGCGATCTTCACCTGAACATTGTTCAGAGGCTTGCCCACAGTGCCGAACTTGTAATCGTCCATTCTGTTCGCCGAAATGACGGGAGAGCACTCCGTCATTCCGTAGCCTTCAATGATCATAATCCCTGCCGCTTCGAAAAACTCCCCCAGCTCCCGTGCGAGCGCTGCTCCTCCGCTGACAAAGAATTTTATCCTTCCACCGGTACGTTCCCTCAGCTTGGAGAAAACCAGCTTGTCAGCAAGCGCGTACTCCGACCGCAGGATCGGGCCGACCCTCTCCTTCCTTCTCACATCAGTAAATCTCTTCCCAACGTTAAGCGCCCAGTAGAAAATCCTTTTCTTTGCCGGCGAACCGGATTCAACGTTCTTCATGATAAGAGCGTGTATGCGCTCGAAGAGTCTTGGGACCGTGGTGACGATGGTCGGTCTGACCTCCATCATATTCTGGGCAACCGTCTCGATACTCTCGGCATAAGATACTGAGGCGCCTGCACTGAGAGCCGTGTAATATCCCGCCATGCGTTCGAAGCTGTGAGAAATAGGCAGGAAAGAAAGAAGAGCGTCTTCATCGTTTATCTGGATGTGATTGAGCGCTCCCTTAATGTTAGCGACAAAATTGCCATGAGTTAGAATGACTCCCTTCGGCTCACCGGTCGTACCGCTCGTGTATATTATCGTCGCGACATCCGATGGCTTCGGCTGTGCGAGCCATCTAGCAAACTGGTCAGGATTCCTGTCGCTTGGTTTCTTCCCTGATTCATAAACCTCAGAAAAATCGAGAAGGCTCTTCTCTTTCGATCCTTCTTTCGGATTCATGATTATCACATGTCGGAGCTTCTTCAGGTTGTCCCTGATTCGCAGGATCTTGCTGAGTTGGAATGCGTTCGAGACGATGACTGCCGATACATCACCGTCCGTCAGTATGTATTCAATCTGCTTGGCGGTTAAAGTCGGGAAGATAGGCACATCGACCAATCCCAGCGCGAGACACGCCAGATCGGAGATAGGCCATTCAGGTCTATTCTCGGACAGAATAGCCACTTTTTCGCCATGCTTCAGTCCTAACGAATGGAGTCCGTGCGCAAAGAGCTCGATCTTTTTGTAGAACTCGTCGTATGTGATGCCTACGTACTTCCCATCGAGTTTGTACCGGTAGACATATCTCCCGCTCCCCTTATACTTTGCTGTGAGTCGGGCAAACATCTCAGTCAGCGTACTGAATTCCACCGCCGCACCCATTAGGCCTCCTGATAACCTGTTGCGATGTGTCCACAGAATGTGTGTATTATGGCAACCTCCACTTGCGTTATGCTTTGCTCGGAGCGGTGATTTGTTCGTCTGCGGAAATGAATCTCTACGACTTCATCTTGGACAACGGACCGCCGCTTCACTGAAAAATAGCTTACAATAGGGCTGAATATCAAATGCTAATTCAGCCATCGGTCAGACCTGTCTGCAGGAAGATCTGTCTCTGGCCCAGCTTCTTCTGCCCTCTCTTTCGTCGCTGAGCCGCAAGTGCAACTCGCATTTCTCATTGAAGTTGTTACCGAGCCTGCAAATTCCGGCGGGAATTCGGTCATCACCGCCGCAGTATGCCGACGATCAGTTCTTCGTTCGCTTGCCAAGAAATGCGCCAAGAAGAAACGCTGCTGAGATGACCAGCATTAGGACACCCCAGATGGCATTTACATCCAGGTGGAACGACTTGTCATATATGTCCCTTGGACCAAAGATTCCGTAGATGAGTAGCAATATGCCGTAGAAACCGAGAAGACTTCCGAGCGGTATCTTGAGATCAAAGAAATGCCGGCGAGGTTCTGTAGATTCCATTGAATGTTCTCCGATAGCTTTTTACCAGAAGATGAAATTTAATACGACCATGATGACGAGCGACAAAACACCCCAGAAAGCCGGTTTTCGGAAGAACCTGTCGCTGGAGCGTACCTTCGGAGTGAGACCATAGACCAAACCGACAAGCTCACTCTCTGCTTTTCTCTTTGTAAACAAGCTGATGATGATCGTCATGACAAAGTCAACGCACCATGCCCACCATGCCTGGTAGAAATTGGCGGCCATCTCGCTCGAATAGTGGACTATGTGCATTTGGTACAATACGTAGTGAGTCGCGGCGGCGGAAATGCCGAGGAGCAATCCCCAGAAACCTCCCCAGGGAGTTGTTTTTTTCCAGAACATTCCTAAAAGGAAAGTCGCGAAGAGAGGCGCGTTGAAGAAAGTGAATATCAATTGCATATAGTCCATGAGGTTCGGAAATGACCGGACAATGTAAGCGGTGCCAATACTGAATATCACACCGAATACTGTCGCGTACTTCCCCATCTTCAGGTAATGTTGATCGGGCATGTTCGGTTTGATGTAGCTGCCGTATATGTCATACGTCCAGACCGTGTTGAAGGCAGTCACGTTTCCCGCCATCCCGGACATGAAGCTCGCAAGAAGTCCGGTAATTGCGAGACCGAGTATGCCGTTGGGGAGATAGTGCGCAAACATCAGGATAAGGGCCGAGTTGTAGTCGGGTGTAGGCCCGCCGGGGACAACCTTGAATTGCGGCAGAAGCGCAACGGCGAGGAGACCGGGTATCACGACAATTATCGGGACGAGCATCTTGGGGAATGAAGCCATGAGTGGTGTTCGCCTCGCGGCTGAGAGGTCCTCGGAAGCCATCGCCCTCTGGATCACAAGGAAGTCCGTCGTCCAATAGCCGAAGGAAAGGACAAACCCGAGTCCGAGCACAACTCCCATCCAATCCACTCCCATTGGATTATCTGAGGCCGATCCCATATGTTGCCAGGCATGCATGAATGACGGAGGAATTCTGGAAACGAGCCCTTCGAAACCTCCGACTGCGTGGAGGCCAATGTACACGACGGGAAGCAACCCGAGCCAGATGAGGAAGAATTGTATCACCTCGTTATATATGGACGAAGAGAGACCTCCGAAGAAAACGTATATGAGCACGACCAGCGCGGACAAAAGAATGCTTGACGTCAGCGACCACCCGAGCGTGAGCTCGAAAAGAAGTGCCATCGCGTACATGCTGATACCGCTCATAAGAAGAGTCATGATGGCAAAGGAGATCGCGTTGAGTCCCCGAGTAGCTTCATTGTAGCGGTGCTTCAGATACTCGGGCACGCTCCTGACTTTCGTGCTGTAATAGAACGGCATCATGAAGAGCCCGAGGAAAATCATTGCCGGTATGGCACCGATCCAGTAGAAATGGACAGTCAGGATTCCATACTTCGCGGAATTTGCGACCATGCCAATGACTTCGAGCGCCCCGAGGTTTGCAGATAAGAAAGCAAGACTCGTAATCCAGCTCGGGAGCGACCGCCCTGACAGGAAGAAGTCTTCACTCGTTTTCATGTATTTCTTCAGCGCATATCCCACGATTATCGTGATCAGCACATACGCGCCAAGAATCATGTAATCTATGAAGTTCAGTGAGATTACAGGTTGCACGTTACCTCCCTAGAATTTGATGATTTGATCTGAGTGATTCTATATAGTCGATTGGTCCGCCGCATCACGACATTCGATGGAGTCCCTCCGCTTGCGGCATGTCTAAGACGCTTTCAGATAGGAGAACTTGCATGTTAAGGGTAAATATAACACGCATTGGAGAAGCTTCAAACCAATGGTTTCAAATCAGTTCTCATTGAGTGCACTGAGACTTCATGCTATATTGACATCGTGAAACTCACCTGGTACATACTGAAACGCCACGTCGGGCCGTTTGTCTTTTCCATGATTGTCATAACCTTCATCTTTCTTCTCCAATTCCTGATGCAATCCATGGATCAGATAGTTGGCAAAGGTCTCAGCCTTTTCGTAATTACTCAGCTGATCGTTTTCAACCTGGCATGGATAGTCGTTCTTGCTGTGCCGATGTCGGTGCTGGTAGCGGTCCTTATGGCTTTCGGCGGACTCTCTTCGAGCAACGAGGTGACAGCGATAAAAGGTTCAGGCGTAAGTCTCCTTAGAATGGTGCTCCCGGTTTTTGTTGCGTCGATAGGAGTCTTCTATTTGTTAGTGCTCTTCGACAACGACGTACTCCCGGACGCCAATCACAGCGCCAAGACTATCATGATCGACATAAGGAGGAAGAAACCCACCTTCACCATCGAACCGGGACAGTTCTCGCAGGAAATCGATGGGCACGCGATCCTTGTTCGAAAGACCGTTCCCAATTCGACAGATTTGTACGGCATCACGATTTTTGATTTCTCCGATCCGCAGAAGTTCACCACAATTACAGCTGAACGAGGAAAGGTCGGATTCTCTCCCAACCTCAAGCATATTATCATGCTCCTATATGACGGCGAGGTCGACGAGTACAACAACAGTCAGGTGGGGATCTATCAGAGAGTGAGATTTCAACACCAGCAAATCGTGCTCAGAGCCGAGGGATTTGCTTATGAACAGTCCTCCCAGAATGCCTTCCAGCGCGGGGACCGCGAACTCAGTGCGGATTCGATGGAAAGCATCGTCGCCAGCATGAAGCAAGACGCCAGCATACTTCGGCAGCAGTTGAATACCTATGTGCGCTCGAATTTCAAAGGCCTTATGTCTCCGTCCGGTAATCGATTCGCGGCCACTAGCCCTAATGATTCTACCGCTGTCCTCCTCCAGGCTCAATCGAAAATATTATCTGCAGCAGATATTGCCAGAAGCATGCTCGGCAGCATCGACAACACACGACGACAAATATATCAGTACCAAGTGGAGATCGAGAAGAAGTATTCCATCCCGTTCGCGGCCATTGTCTTCGTCTTTCTTGGAGCACCGCTGGGCATGATGGCCCGAAGAGGAAACTTCGGGGTTTCTGCCGGCCTCAGCCTGCTTTTCTTCCTGATCTACTGGGCTTTTCTAATCGCCGGAGAGAAACTTGCGGATCGTGAGCTGTTAAGTCCCTTCATGGCTATGTGGCTCGCCAACATCGTACTCGGAGGAACTGGCCTAATTCTGACGTACAAGGTTTCAAGAGAGACAGTAATAATAAACTGGGATTCGTTTGTAAGGTTCCTGCCGAAGAGATGGGTATCCGAGGAGACTCTGGCCGAAATGTCGAGACGTGAGCGCTGAATTGAAGAGGATTGACATATACATTATCCGCCAATTCGTAAGCATGATTCTATTCTCCCTTGTGGCATTCGCGGCGATTTTCATACTCGTGGATCTGATGGAGCACCTCGACGATTTTCTCGACCATGGAGTCGGACTTCTTCTGATTGCCCGCTACTACCTTGTTTTCACACCGGAGATCCTCACGTTGATCACCCCTGTCGCCGTGCTGCTCGCAGCCCTTTTTACGACCGGAAGGATGTCCAACAACAATGAGATAATCATCATAAAAAGCTCCGGCGTGGATATTTACAGGATACTTCTCCCCTTTCTCCTCGTATCCACGATCATTTGCGCTGTCATGGTCTACTTCAACGAATGGATTGTGCCGAGGGCAAATCATGAGAAGTTCAGAATCGAGAAGGTGTACCTCCAGCAGCACCATGAAGGTTGGTGGAAATACAACATCTTCATGCTGGACAGCAAGGACAGAATCGTTTCAATCGGGTACTTTGACGATTACAATAACACGGCTCAGAAGGTCTCGGTTCAGGAGTTCGCAGACACAAACCTGACTTACCTGGTCAGGCGATTCGATGCAGCGACAATGAACTTCGATACTACCAGACATGAATGGGTACTGAAAAATGTGATCGAGCGGACGTTTGACGGGCCAAAGCAAACCTTCCGGACCTTTGCCTCGTTGCCACTCAAGGAAATAACCTTCAAACCATCCGACCTGGCAGAGAAGGAGCTCAATCCGAAGGACATGAATTACGATCAGCTCAAGAGGTTCATAGAGCTTCAGCGAAACAGCGGCAACGACGTCGCGCGTTATGAGGTTGACTACTACTCTAAGGTTTCTTTCCCGTTTGCCGCAATCATCGTGGTCTTCTTCGGTGTTCCTTTGTCGGCACGGAAGAAAAGAAGCGGACTCGCACTCGAGTTCGGTATAAGCATTCTCGTGTCCTTCGTTTACCTTCTCGTCATAAAGATCAGCCAGGTCCTTGGATACGACGGCCTCGTCAGTCCATTTCTGACCGCATGGCTCGCTAATATTGTGTTCCTAGCGGCGGGGATGTACAACACAGTCAAAGTGGCAAGGTAACGCGCTGATTCTGGTCCTGCAGAGGAATCAAGTCATCAACACCTTCATCGAGGCCTCCCAAACCTTCCGGGCAAAGAACCTTCACGTCAAGTGCACGCGGATGTTCGGCCTCTCATTCCTCCAGGCAACCCCCACTCCATTCTGGAAAAAGTCCGACAGGTTTTGTTCCGTCAGGATGGCTCTCGTCTTGCCCGCGGAATGGACACTTCCCTTTCTCAAGAGGATAGTTTTGTTGAACACTGGAAGGATTTCTTCGACATGGTGAGTGACGTATAGCATTGTCGGAGAATGTTGGCTTCCTGCGATCACTCCGACCGCTGAGAGAAAGTGTTCGCGCGCAAAAATATCGAGACCTGTGCAGGGCTCATCCAGGATCAGTATGTCAGGATAATTCATCAGCGCTCTGGCAAGTATGACTCTCTGTTTCTCTCCCTGCGAAAGAGTGGCGTACGTCCGGGTTCTGAGCTCCAGACACCCGAATTGATCCATCAGTTCCGCCGCCCGTCTTCTGTCCTTGAGAGAAGGGACGTCATAGAGACCTATGCTTGCAAACCTGCCGCTCAACACGATGTCTTCCACAGTCTCGTTCACATGCAGGTGCTCCTGAAGTGACGAACT
>CAZRXH010000027.1:0-23179 GCA_964603995.1 uncultured Bacteroidota bacterium
TGATCGGCGAACATCTGCGCAATCAGCGGGAGAAACCAATTTGAGCCAATACCGAAGCTCCAATTCGCTGGGAAGAGTCGCCTCAAAGATCGTATATTTCAGAAGAGCTGACAGGCTCGCGTTTGGTCCTTCCACAGAACGTCAGGAGGCTACGGGCATGCAGAAAACATTGGTGGGCCATATTCATCCATTCGAGGCAATATGGCTATTCACGTTTCTGATCTTGATCAGTTCATCACAAAGCATGGCACAGGACATGGCTGAAATCAAACCATTCAAACCACCGGTTGCATACGACGAGGCTTCTCAAAAGGCTGATTCGCTTCTGGGAAGGCTGTCAATCGAAGACAAGGTCGAGCTGATCGGCGGGCACAATTTTTTCTTTGTCCATGGATATCCAGAGTACGGGATACCTGAGCTCTACTTATCCGACGCCACCGCAGGTGTGCACATACGGAAACAACTCAGCAACCAGCTTGAAAAATCGGTTGCCTTCCCGGCCCCGATAAATCTCGCGGCAACATGGAACCCGCAGCTCGCGAAAGAGGTCGCGCAGGCAATTGGCGAAGAGTGCAGAGCGGGTGGAATCGCGGTTCTCCTGGGACCTGGGGTGAACATCTACCGGATCTCCCAATGCGGAAGGAACTTTGAATATTTCGGAGAAGATCCATTTCTCGCGGCGAGGATGATCGAAAACTTCGTCGTGGGAGTTCAGAGCACCGGTACCATTGCAACTCTCAAGCATTTCGTCTGCAACAACACGGACTTTTTCAGGCGTCGGAGTAACTCGATCGTGGACGAGAGGGCTCTTCATGAAATATATCTTCCGGCCTTCAAAGCTGGAATCGACGCGGGCGCTATGGCGGTAATGACGTCGTACAATCAGTTGAACGGCGAATGGTCCGGCCAGAGTGAATATGTGATAAATCAGATTCTCAGAAAAGACCTCGGCTTCAAATGGCTTGTCATGACAGACTGGTGGTCCACATACGATCCGGCAAAACTCATGAAGTCAGGTCAGGACCTTGACATGCCGGGAACACCGGGACAGAACGATCCTAAGTTCGACAAACTTGGAGATGTCTATGTGCGAAGCAACGCCATGCGACTCCTGAAAGAAGGAAAGGTCCTCGAAAGCGATGTCAACCGGATGGCGAAAAGTATCCTCAGCACCGAAGTCGCAATGGGACTGTTGGACCGACCGGTAAAAGGTGAAAGTTATCTGGCTAAGTTTCCTCAGCACGAACAAGTCGCTCTGCAGGAGGCACGCGAGGGAATTGTCATGCTCAGGAATGAGAATGATATCCTTCCTGTAAGCAAAAACGGGAAAAAGAAAATCCTGCTGACAGGAGACTATGTGGGGGAACTTCCCGGAGGAGGCGGATCGGCGCTCGTCGAGGGGTATGATAATGTCACGATGCTCGACGCTTTCAGAAGCGAGTTTGGCGAGACTCTCAGATACGTTGAAAGTCCGGCCGATGCTGATATCCGTAGCGCCGACGTCGTGCTCCTGAGCGTCGGGACGCAGGACAGCGAAGGTTGGGACCGCCCCTTTGAACTCCCGGAAGAGACTGACAGGCAAATACTCCGCTATGCAGCGCTTAATCCGAACGTTGTTGTCATCCTGAACTCAGGCGGTGGTATCAGGATGACAAAATGGAACGAGAAAGTCGCTGGCATAATCTACGCCTGGTACCCCGGTCAGATCGGAAACAGAGCGCTCGCCGAAGTCGTTGCCGGTAAGACAAATCCATCCGGCAAACTTCCAATTACGATCGAAAAGAATTTTGCCGATTCGCCGGGATGTGACTACGTTCCAAAAGGTCAGGAACTATACACGGGACCGGCAAACGACCTCGATCAATCGATACCGGTTTACGATATCGAGTACAAGGAAGGCGTCTTCGTAGGCTACCGGTGGTACGACTCAAAGAATATCGAGCCGCTTTATCCTTTCGGATTTGGAATGTCGTACACGAAATTCTATATCAAAGATCTCCAACTCTCCGGGAATTCAATGAGGAGAGGAGACACTCTGAGAGTCGAATTTGTCGTAGAAAATGCCGGGAAGGTTGCAGGTGCCGAGGTCGCGCAGTTGTATGTCCGCGAATTAAATCCGATCGTTCCCAGGCCTCTCAAGGAGCTCAAGGGATTCAAGAAAGTATTCCTGCAACCCGGCGAGAGCAAGAGCGTCACACTGACTCTCACTGACAAGGATTTTTCCTACTGGGATACAAGAAGCCACTCGTGGCAGGCCAAGCCGGGCGAATTCACAATCTCGGTTGGTGCGGCTTCAAACGATATCCGCCAGGCTGAAGTCGTCAGGCTTGAGGATTGAGCCAATTGGTCAGGCCATGGATTGCTTTTCTTCTTCCGTGACAAAGGTTCAAGCGACGAGCAGCTGAAATTCATTTGAGGATGCAAGACAAGAATCGTTCGGATGCCGGCGAGGGCGGCATTGCAGTTGTGTGGGCCCGGCGTGCTGAGCCCGTATCAGCAACCCATCCAGTCCGTGTTACTTCTTCGCAAGGCTGGCATAAACGTCTGACGTGTTGTAACGCGACCCATCGAAGAAGAAACTCGCCGGATCGATGTGGACACCATTTCGTCTGACCTCGTAATGGAGATGCGGCCCTGTTGAAAGACCCGTATTGCCGCTAAGGGCAATCACCTGTCCACGTTTGACTTCCTGTCCGGGTTTGACGAGGAATCTCGAGAGGTGTCCGAAGAGTGTCGAGTATCCAAATCCGTTGTTGATCTCCACTACTTTTCCGTAACCGCCGCGCTGTCCAACATATTCGATGACTCCATCGCCTGTGGCGTGAACCGGTGTGCCAACTTCCGCCTCGATGTCAATGCCTTCGTGCATCAGGCGAACGTGAAGGATTGGATGAAGCCTCATTCCGAACCCGTCAGTCATGATTCCGGCCCTTATCGGGTCTATGGCCGGAATATGACGGAAGAGTTCCTGGTTCCGATTGTATTTTTTGATGATGTCGGCATAGCTGTCCCGTTGCAATTGCGCCTGCCTGTCGAGTGATTCCAGTGTCGCCGTTCCATCGGCAATAAGCTTATTTGCCTCTGCAGATACTCCGTAGTCTTTGTTCATTTCAACGCCGCCGGTTGAGACCTTCCTTAAGTCAGGCGACAATGGGGAAAGATTCACTGATGTCCTCAGCTGATCATCGCTTGTGCCGAGTTGATTCATGACTAACGCAAATTCATGGAGCCTGTTGTCCAGCGAAGTCAGTTGTGCTTTCAGCACCCGGTTTTCTCCGGCAATACTGTTCGCATGAAGAGTCTGGAAATCAAAAGGGTCGAACCCGAAATAGATGGCGATAATGGTCACCACCGAAGAAGCAAGAAGAGGGGCGAGCGAGGCCATTGCCAGCCTTTTCCAGCTGATCGGCTCGTAGGTCATGTGCGATTTCGAAAAAGAGTATAGTTTTAGCATGGGTCTTCTACTTTAATCGGACAATCACGACGCGATCTTGAATTCTTATGGATCAACTGGAAGCGTCCTGATCTCAGGCTTCTCTACAGCAGCAAGTTCGCAATTACCGGTCTGGCAGCATGAATGGTTAGACTATTTTATGAAAAACACGGAAACCTGATCCGGATCTGTTTTCACTTTGTACGATATCCTTTTTCGTAGTCATTGACTTTCCAATCGGGGGAACATACCTTCCTTCCGTCGAGGTAACGGACAGGTAGGTTGCGTGGATAGGGAAGAACAATTCGTCCGATAGGCGCCTGTCAGATGCTGTGCGGATAAGCATAGCGATGGCGCTGCCGCCGGGACGCGGTCTTTGTTAAAAGGACGACACGAGTGATCGCAGATAGAAGAGGAGGATACTATGAACAGCATGATGAGAAGATTGTTGGTGGGAATATCTGTCTTTTCCGCTTTTGGTTCGTTGAAAGCGCAGTGGGTCCAGGCACGCGGTCCATATCATAATCCCGGGAGCCCGATCGCTGTCGATAGCAATATCGTTTATGTGGCTTATCCAGTAGCGGAAGTAGCCCGTTCCATGGATGATGGGACAAGCTGGACATCTCTCCCTCAAATATTACCGAGGAGTGGTATTGTAAATTCATTGACGATCATGGGAACTGATATCTTTGCGGGCACTACCCACGGTGTCTATCTGTCCGGAAATAGTGGATCAAGTTGGACTGCCGTGAATAATGGATTGCCGGCAGTCATTTCTGTCCAGACCATCGTCGTAAGTTCTGACTCCACAGAGGATCTCTTTGCGGGGACTAATCATGGGGTTTTTCTCTCCACAAATGACGGCTCCGACTGGAGTCCTGTGAATGCGGGATTGACCGACACTACTGTCAATTGTCTTTTATTTAGTGGTACGAGACTTTATGCGGGGACGGACAGCGGGCTTTTCTCCACATCAGATAATGGATTGAAGTGGGTCCGTTCAGGCAGTGGTCCAACACCCGATTCTATTAATTGTCTTGCTTCAAACGGAACAAGCTTGTATGCGGGTACTGATTCAGGTGTTTTCATGTCCACAGATGGCGGAAATAACTGGATCGCGAACGGACTCTCAGGCGAGCTTACGCGAACTCTTGCTTTCAAGGATTCGACACTCTTTGCAGGTACCGACGATGGACTTTTTTTCAGCGTAAATGATGGCTCGAGCTGGAGCGATGGTCATCTCCCAACGAGCGTTTTCTTCATTGCCGTAGAGGGAAACAACCTTTTTGTTAGCGGATCGGGAGGCATTTTCCTATCCACAGACAATGCTTTGAGCTGGAAGTGTCTTTCCGGGCAGACATCCGAGACTGAACTAAAATTCGCGCGAAGAAACAATGATCTCTTTGTAGGAACCAACTTCGGGGTTTTTCATTCCACGGATAACGGTGAGTCCTGGCTGCCCGCCGGATTACCAGATTTTTCCGTTTCTTCTCTGTCCTTTAAGGATTCAAGTTTGTTTGCGTACACGGGCAAAGGTACGTTCGTCTCTACGGACGACGGCATGGATTGGAAAGCCCTCAATCTACCCGTGAATATCACATCATTCTTGGTGGATGGTCAGGACCTCTATGTCTCAACAGTTGACGACAGCATATTCGTGTCCACCGATAATGGATCAAGTTGGATGCGGATAGGTGACGGAATACCCAGCGTATCCATAGGGGGCTTTATTGCCGATCCCGATTCGTCCAACGTTATCTACGCCTGGAGTTCTTACGATGGAGTATTTAAGTCCACTAATTCGGGGGTAACATGGGTTCCTGCCGACTCCGGATTGCCGCCTAATACAATCAACGCTGTGACCTTCGGCGGTGAGTCTCTCTACGCGGGGACCGGAAGCGGTGTTTACGTCACCAACGACCATGGTGCAAGCTGGAATTCAGTAAACCTTGCGCTGACCAACGAGTACATTACTACGGTTGCCACTGACACGAGCCTGCCTGGAAAAATCTTTGCAGGGGGATATAACGGGGCGCTCGTTCTCACGACAAACAGCGGTATCCCGCTCGTCTATGTTAATAAAGGACTTCCCAGTTACGATGTTTATGCGCTTACGGTTTGCGGAGCGAATCTCGTCGCAGGAACTAACGGATCTAATGTGTACTATCGCCCACTTTCGCAAATCTTAACATCTGTCAATCGACCTGGTAGTGATATTCCAGCTGATTTCAGGCTTGATCAAAACTATCCCAACCCCTTCAACCCGACAACAGCAATCAGCTATCGGCTTTCAACAATCAGTCACGTGACATTGAAGATTTATGACGTGCTTGGCAGAGAGGTGGCTACGCTGGTCGACGGGAAAGAAACAGCGGGCCCGCATACCGTAACGTGGAACGCATCCAGATTTGCAAGTGGAGTGTATTTCTATAGATTGATGGCAAGTTCCCCGCAAGGGAACTTTATCGACACGAAACGGATGATGCTCATTAAATAAGGCAGGCGGAGCTGTCGCTGATTCCCATCTGTCTTGGAATTCCCTGTCCCTCGTGATAGATTTGCTTTGAGCGACCGGTTAATGGACCTGGTCAGACTTCGTGCTGAAAATCAGCGGTTGGAAATTTGACAACCAGTCGATTCATTGAAAGGAGTGCCACGATGAGAAAACGTCTGAGCATTTGGTCGTGGGATGTAGCGGGAGTGATTTGTGGGGCGTGTACCATTATACTTGTCTGCCTGCCTCGTTTGAGCACGGCCCAAACTGATTTCTGGCATCAGTGTACAGGGCCCTACGGAGGCGGGGAGATAAACGCGCTCGCCTTCGATTCGAGTGGGGATGTCTATGCGGCTGTTGCCTCGTTCGGGATATATGTTTCGACGGACAACGGTGCAACCTGGATTCAGGATGATTCCGGACTAACCGACCTGAACGTTCAAAGCATTGCGGCACTCCGTGGTGGCGTGATGCTTGCGAGCACTTTCTCAGGAATCTTCCGTTCACAGGGAATTGGTCACGGTTGGACTCTTGTGAACAACCAGTTCAAGTTCAATATTGACGACAGCAGCGGCGTCGCGGTCAATGCAATGATGCAAGGCCCTCTCGATAGTGTTTATGCGGCGACATCGGACGGACTCATGGAGTCGATGGATTCGGGAACAACGTGGTCGACGCTCTTTTCGGGCCAGTACTCTGTCAACTCACTCGCCATGTCAGCCGGCGGCAGGATCTATGCTGGTTCAAACAACTTCGTTTTTACTTCCCGAGACAGCGGCGCGACATGGACCAGTTTCCCTGTCGGGTTTGCCGAGATCCCTGTGCATTACACGATATCGATAGCACCACTACCTGATGGAAATGTAGCAGTGAGCAGCACGAGAGATGGCATCATCCTCTTTAGTTCCGATGGGGACACGGCAAAAGGATACCTGATGGGTGTTAATGCTCCGGGACCAGGGCTTCTTGCTGCTTGCAGGCTTCCCGACTCGGACACGTCAGCAGATTTGTATGATGGTACATACGATGGTCTGTATAAGCTTGCCTCCGGCGCAACCAACTGGACTCATGTTCCCCTCGACACGGTCGATTACATCATTACTGCTCTTCTCTGCCATGACGGAACGATATTCGCCGGAACTGCTTCTCATGGCCTATACCGCTCCACAGACTATGGCGCAACATGGACGCATCCCACCGACGGGATGGCTTCTCTGCAAATCGAAACCCTGACCATTGCCAAGCCACCCAATGCAACGAATCAAGCCGGATATATTTTTGCAGGAGCGATGGGGAATGGTATTTATCGATCCACCGATAATGGGAACGACTGGGGCCGGGTGAGTAATGGAATTGTTCAGGCAACTCCATATTCTGATTACTTTCTCTCTTCAGGACCTACGGGAAAGCTATACGCGCTTGTGGGAAATGCTTTGTTCTCTTCGATGGATGGGGGCATGCAGTGGGATTCTCTGGGCGGAACTCCTGGCTCCCCGGCATACGCTTCTGCTATAAACACCAATCTTCCGGGTGACACAGTCGGCCTGCTCGTGGCTTCCGGCCAGAATCAGAACGGCGTATTTACCTCGAAAGATGGCGGCGTTACCTGGGTCTTCGGCCATGCAGGATTCGAGGGCTGGGTTAACGCTGCTGACTTCTTGCCAAGTACCAGCGCAGGTGCGAGCGGCGGTTATCTCTTCATCTCAGCCAGAAGCGAAATCTTCAGGTCGAGCGATGATGGCGTGACCTGGAGCCTGGACGTGGATAGCCTTCAGAACTACTACAATGTCCAGTGTTTCTGTGTGCCAAACAATGCCCTATCAGGGCCAAACTCAAATGATATCTATGCCGGTGGAGGAGGAGGAGTATTCCTTTCAGCAAACGGCGGATTAGTATGGAATTCGGTTGGACTATCTGACCAGGTAGTCAACTGCCTGGCGGCTACCAGAGATGGATCCATCTTCGCCGGCACCCAGTCTGCCGGTGTATACAGACTCGCTCCCGGCGACACTACCTGGAAACAAGTGAATTCAGGTCTGTCCGGTGTAGATGTTTCCAGCCTCGCCGTCGACTCACTGGGGTATCTCTATGCCGCGACCGAGAAAGGCATCTTTCGAACCACAGGTGTTGTTGATGCAATCCACCGGACGAACACTGCTACGCCTTCCGGATTTTACCTCGCACAGAATTTCCCGAACCCGTTTAATCCATCCACAAATATCAGGTATGAACTATCAGCCAACAGCTACGTCACACTTAAGGTCTACGATATTTTGGGAAGAGAAGTGGTTACACTCGTTGACGGCAGAGAGCCAGCGGCCTTGCATACCGTAACGTGGAACGCATCCAGATTTGCCAGCGGCGTGTATTTCTACAGGCTCGTCTCGTCATACGGAAATCACCGCCACGTTGAAACGAAGGCAATGGTGCTGATCAAATAACGACTTCAGATCCAGATAATCCTTTGAATTCGAAAACCTCATACATGACCGAGCCTTCGGGGAAGCTTTGGCATTCTTGATAATTCCTTCCTATTCCGTGATTCGCGTTCCATGTCGTTCGTTGCGGTTCATGAAGGCAAATTATCGGGAAATCTTTCTTCCGTTTTATTACATTAGTAATGTCGTTCGAATGAACTGTGCACCGCGTAGCATGCAGATTTCAAACTCCCTTAACTCGCCGGGTTCGCCAAGATGCGCACAGCATTTTTATTATTCCTTATCAATAACGTACTTTTGCTCACATGTCGACAACCAGATAGGAGAGAAGCGCGTATGAAGAAATTTACCAGTTATTTCTTGCCGATAGCTCTTGCCTTCATTTTCCTGACGACGTTCGGAGGAGTTCTCAGGAATTCGCAGGATGAGCTCCCGCCGTACAAGAATCCGAAGCTTCCGGTGGAACAGCGAGTCGAGGATCTTCTCAGGCGAATGACGCTTCAGGAGAAGATCGCCATGCTCGGTGGGACCGGATTCACTACAGAGCCGATCGCGAGACTCGGCATTCCGCCGCTGAAGATGGATGACGGTCCGTTGGGAGTAAGGTGGGGCAAGTCCACGGCATTTCCCGCCGGGACATGCATGGCGGCGAGCTGGGACACTTCCATGATATTTCAGGTCGGGAAAGCGATTGCCGAGGAAGTGAAGGGAAAAGGGAGAGACGAGATCCTCGGACCTTGTGTGAACATCGCGAGGTTGCCGATGGGGGGAAGGACTTTCGAAGGCTATGGAGAAGACCCGTACTTAGTATCGAGGATGGCGGTCAGCTACATCGAGGGAGTTCAGAGCGAAGGCGTTGCGGCAACGGTGAAGCACTTTGCCGCGAATAACCAGGAATACCAAAGGATGTTTGTAAACGCAAAGGTGAGCGAGCGCGCTCTCAATGAGATTTATCTCCCCGCGTTCAAAGCTGCCGTCGAAGACGCACATGTGCTGGCGGTGATGGCGGCATATAACAAGGTGAACGGTTACTATTGCACTGAGAACGATTATCTGTTGAACACGAAGCTGAAACAGGACTGGGGCTTCAAAGGTCTCGTCATGTCAGACTGGGGAGCAGTGCACAGCTCAATTCCAGTGGCACAAGGTGGTATGGATCTGGAGATGCCCACCGGACAGTTCCTCAATGACAGCACCCTTATGCCGGCGATCAAGTCCGGCGAATTGAAGGAGAGTACTATTGATGACAAAGTCAGGAGGATTCTGAGGGTGATTTTTGAGCTTGGACTTTTTGATCACACGCGGAATCCGGATTCGTCTCTTGTCAACACGCCCGAGCACCAGCGGATTGCATACCGCGCCGCTGTGGAAGGTATAGTCCTGCTGAAGAATGACAGCCACATTTTGCCGTTGAATATTCATGACCTGAAATCCGTAGCCGTCATCGGTCCGAACGCTGCGGTGGCAAGGACAACCGGAGGCGGAAGCGCGATGGTCGACCCGATCTACTCGGTCAGCCCGCTTGAGGCACTTGAGAAGAGGTTGGACGGTAAGGTGAAGATATACTATGCGCAGGGAGTCCAGTTGGCCGGCGACTCCTCAGCCATCGACAGCGCATACCTGTATTTGCCGAATGAAGACGTGCACGGACTGCAGGCGGAATTTTTCGACAACATGGATTTCAAAGGTCAGCCGAAAGTGAGCAGGACGGATAAGCAAATCGATTTCGATTTCCACGGCGAATCTCCGGCTCCTGGAATTCCAGGTCAGGCTTTTTCAGCGACATGGACAGGAAGACTGAAAGCTCCCGGAACCGGCAAGTATGTGTTCGACCTGGCGAGCGACGACGGTTCGCGGCTATTCATCGACGGGAAAATGGTGATCGACAATTGGGGGCAGCATCCGATTCAATCGCGTTCCTATTCGATTCATCTTCAAAAGGGAAAATTCTACGACATCAAAGTGAAGTACTATCAGGCGAATGGCGGTTCAGGAGTGACGCTGGGCCTGAGAGAATCTGGCGACAGACTCATTCGTCAGGCTGTCGTTGCGGCGAAGAGGTCAGATGTGGCGATAGTCTTCGCCGGTACATCGAGCTACTATGAGACGGAAGGAAGAGACCGGGATAATCTCGCGCTCCCGGCGGATCAGGATAAATTGATCGAAGAGGTCAGTAAAGCCAACAAGAATACGATCGTTGTCATGATCACGGGCGCACCGGTCTTGATGAACGGCTGGATCAATCATGTCCCAGGTCTGCTGCAGGCGTGGTTCGGCGGGGACGAGGCAGGGAACGCCGTCGCCGATGTGCTCCTCGGAAAACATGACCCATCGGGAAGGCTGCCGATGACATTTCCGGTGAAATGGTCGGACTGCTCCGCCTACAGCTCATACAAGCACCAGGACAGCGTGTCTGTTTACAGTGATGGCATATTCGTTGGTTACAGGTGGTTCGACAAGCACAACATCAAACCACTCTTCCCGTTCGGATACGGGCTCTCCTACACGAAATTCAGTTACAGCGGTCTGAAGATTACTCCCGTCGGAGATGAATATGAAGTGGCATTCGATGTGAAGAACACCGGAAAAGTCGCCGGCGTGGAGATACCTCAGCTGTACGTCCACGATCCCAACCGGGCTATTGAGTCGCCGGTGAAAGAGCTGAAGAAGTTCTACCGGGTTTCGCTCGATCCCGGACAAACCGCGCTCGTGAAGTTCATGATGAAGAAGAGCGACTTTTCCCACTACGATTCCGCAAAGGACAAGTGGGTTACCCCTCCAGGCACATACGACGTCCTGGTCGGCAGCTCAAGCCGGGACATTAGGCTTCGCGGGAGTCTGAAGTTCGACTGAACACTGGCAACCCTTGTCAGGGTTGGAGAACATGGTCGTTACAAGCGACATGCGGTATCTCAACCTTGACAAGGTTGACCAGCGGCGATGCACGCGCTGCCCGGACGGAGAAACTACTTAATCAATCTCATCCTTATTACTTCTGTGACACCGCCTCCTTCGAGCACTCCCAAATACTCTCCACTCGGAGTGTTCCTGTCGACGTACCACATGACATGGTAGTACCCTGATCTGTGGACGCTGTCAGCCAGCGTCTTCACTTCCGACCAGTCCTCCGTCATTACGCGCAGGCGGATGTGCAATGGGCCGAGGATACTCCCTGGACTGGAGATACCGACTCTGTACGAAATTGTCGTTGCTGAAATGAACGGGTTTGGAAAATTCTGCTCCAACAGAATGGCAACCCGGCTTCCATTCGGCAGTTCATGCCCGCTCTCTAGTGCCGCAAGGACTCGATCCTTATCGGTGCATGAGATGTCTGCAATGACTAACATTAGCAGCGCAGATATTAATATTCCTTTCATAGTCACAACTCCGTGAAGAACGACGCGTCAAATTGCCATGTCGGCAGGATCGTTTGAGTGTAGCGAGCAAAATTGAGAGAGATACATTTCACTCGAATTCCGGCGCCCATTGAAAAAAAGGAATTCTCCCCGCCGCCTGTACCCTGTGAGTATCCAGCACGCAGCGCCAGCAGGCGGAGGAGCGTTAGCTCGGATCCATAATGAAAATAAGAAAGCACTTCGCTTTCGAACAACCGTTTTTCGCCATCGAGTCCGATCATTAACCCGACTATCTCCGACTGAAGAGGATAATAGGTCGCGCCGACTAGAACTGTGGAAGGGGGATGATCGGATAGATTCCGATCAATGAAGCTCAACTTCGGTCCTACGTTAAGGACTGAAGCGCCGATCGACAATCCCTTTTGAGACCGTTCAGCTATCCAACTCCATGACAACAGTCCTGTTTCAAGCCCGGGGGAAGTGAAGGTTGCTTCGGGTGAGAGCGAAGATGCGAGAATACCAAAGTCAAACAGGACGGTTGACGATATCCCCTTCCTTACGGCCTGTTCCGTGCCAAACCCTGCGATGATCGTCCGAAGGAACGCCGCTGAAACTCCTACACCTAAATGTTGCCCGGCGAGATAGCCAACGGACAGCTTAGCCTCCCAATCGAATGGCGCATCCAGCGAGACGATATCAGGGCTGTTGCTCAGAGTCTTTGCTTGGTTTCCCTTCCAGTATAGGTTTGTGCTTCCACCGACGACGATTCTGTCCGAAATTCTAAATGAGAGTCCCATGAAGGAATATACTTCGCCGGGGAACATAGGAAGCGGCTTGTCGAAAGAACCTCCGATAGAAAACGACGGCGAGAATGCGAGGCCGGCAGGATTGAAATAAGATGCATAAGCATCACGAAAATATGCAGCCCCCATTCCGCCCATTGAGCTCGACACAGCGTTGGGGCGATAGTACAAGAATCTTGCGGTAGATCCCTGTGCGAAAAGACCGTAGTCGTCAAAAATCATGAAAAGCACGACCATGAAAAGGAATCGCTTCACCGATTTCATAGAATTCCTCCACAATTTCTTGTGATCTTTGGGGTCGGCGAGAAGCAACCAGCCCTGACTGGCACAGCGAATTTACATACTGACGAGGGATTGTTCAAGCTTGATGTCCCTGTCCGGCTGACGCATGCTCCGCCTCGCCCCGACGCTGAATCCGTCGCAATGCCCGCTTGTCATCTCACGATGCGGTTTGGTCGCCTTGGAATGGGGACTTCTTTTCTCGAAATCATCGCCATCATTAGTTCAATGGAACGGTACCTGCGCTAAATGCGTTTTCCAACGTAGTCGATAATCATTTCATCTGAAAATACGTCACGCAGGCGACTTCGGATGGTTGGTTCTCGTTATCAACCTCAAACTGAGTTCCAGAAGCACATACACGAAAGGATAACTGAAATGGAATTGGATTCTCATGTCCGTGTGGGTAGGTTTCCCAAAGTGAATCTTCGTCGGACGTTCCGATTGTCCTTTATCGCAGCTGTAGGCTTGTTGCTCGCGTCAATTACGCTCACAGCGCAGACCATTCCGGCCGGGGCGTATTCGGCACTTCATTGGAGACTTGTTGGTCCCTTCCGCGCGGGACGCGCACTCGCCGCATCTGGTATCCCGGGAAATCCGTACACATTTTATTTCGGGTCGGTCGACGGTGGTGTCTGGAAGACGACGAATGCTGGCTTGACCTGGAGCCAAATTTCCGACGGCCAGACTAACCCATCAGTCGGCGCCCTCGCAATCGCACCATCTGACCCGAGGACAATATATGTTGGTACAGGTGAAGCCGATATGCGCTCCGACATGGCGTATGGCGACGGCATGTACAGATCGACAGACGCCGGAGCCCACTGGGAGCATATCGGATTAGCGGATACGAGGCACATCGGCAAGATCCTGATCGACCCGCACAATCCTAACCTGGTGCTGGTCGCGGCACTCGGTCATGCGTACGCTGCCAACGAGGAAAGGGGAGTCTTCCGCACTACAGATGGGGGAAAGACATGGACGAAGGCGCTCTACAAAGGACCTGATGTCGGTGCAATCGATCTCGCATGGGATCCGACCGATCCATCGGTGGTGTATGCCACTATGTGGCAGGCGCGTCGGACGCCATGGAGCCAGTATCCGCCGGACCAGGGACCTGGAAGCGGATTATACAAATCCACCGACGAGGGAAAAACATGGACCGAGCTGCAGGGAAATGGGCTGCCTCCGAAACCGTACGGGAGAATTGGTGTCTCAGTGGCTACGAACTCGAACGGCATGGACGTCTATGCTCTCGTAAGCGCACTCAAATCGGGGTCAGGACTCTACCACTCCAATGATGGCGGAAAGACGTGGCAACTTGTCAGCACCGATCCGCGCATCGTGACGAGGATGTGGTATTTCGGAAGAGTCTTTGTCGATCCTCAGAACCCGATGACGATTTATGTTCCGAATAGGTCGATCATGCGCTCTACGGATGGAGGAAAGACTTTCGAGGCCATCAAGGGATCGCCCGGCGGGGATGATTATCACTTCCTGTGGCTCGATCCGACAAACGACAGCCGCATGATAGTAGCAAGCGATCAGGGTACGGTGGTCAGCGTCGATGACGGAAAAACCTGGAGCAGCTGGTATAACCAACCGACCGGCCAGTTCTATCACGTTGCCACCGACAATGCATTCCCGTACAGGATATACGGCGCCCAGCAGGACGCGGGCACGGTGTGCATTGCAAGCCGGAGCGACTACGGCGAGATCACGTTCAGAGACTGGAGACCCGTCGGCGCTGGTGAGAGCGGATACATTGCCCCCGACCCGTTGAACCCTGACATCGTCTACGGAGGCGACACGTACGGAGGCGTCTTCAGATTTGACCGAATAACAGGTCAATCACAGGTCATCAGTCCGTCGGTGCTCTCGGATTTCTACACACTGGCGCCAAAGCGAAGGTTTCGATTCACATGGACGTCGCCAATTGTCTTTGACCGGCGTGATCCGAGAATTCTATATCTGGGATCCCAGGTGCTCTTGCGGACAGAGGACGGTGGACTGCACTGGCAGGCAATCAGTCCCGATCTAACACAAGCCGGAAACCGAAATGACAATTCGGATACTTCCCATGTCGGTTGGGGAGTCATCTACACGGTCGCGCCTTCGCCGGTTAAGGCAGGACTGATATGGGTCGGTTCCGACGACGGCCTGATCCACGTGACGAAGGACGGCGGACACCACTGGGAAAATGTAACGCCGAAGGGACTGACACCATGGAGCAAGATCAGCATGATCGAGGCGTCGCCATTCGAAGCTGGAGAAGCGTACGCAGCCGTGGAGCGTCACAGGTTAGGTGACCACTCACCGTATATTTACAGGACCACCGATTTCGGCGAGCACTGGTCCCTAATCACGAAGGGAATCGATTCTTCTTCCTTCGTCCGCGTTGTGCGGTGCGATCTGACCAGAAAGGGATTGCTCTACGCAGGCACTGAAACGGGAGTATATGTCTCCTTCGATGACGGTGACAATTGGCAGTCACTCCAGCTTAACCTCCCGACAGTTTCTGTACGCGACCTGGCGGTTCACGGAAACGATCTTGTCGCTGCCACTCACGGCAGGGCGTTCTGGGTTCTGGACGATTTGACGCCGCTGCAGCAATTGGATGAGAAAGTACTGAATTCCGAAGGCCATCTGTTTGCCCCGGAGGTGGCGACCAGGATACGGCGGAGCGTCAATGCGGACACACCGCTCCCGCCTGAAGAGCCGCATGGACAAAATCCTCCCGCTGGAGCGATCATCGACTACTATCTTGAAGCCGCTGCTACCAGTCAGGTATCGCTCGACGTCTTTGACAGATCCGGAAATCTCGTGAGTCATTTCTCGAGCGAGGCGCAGCCGCCGAAGCCGGATCATCCTCCATACTTCATGAATGCGTGGCTCCCGAAGTTCAAGCCATTGACTTCGCACGCGGGTCTCAACCGCTTCGTTTGGGATCTGCACTACTCTCCTCCTCCGTCAGAGAGTCATGGCTACAGCATGGCCGTCGCAAATCTTCACAGTACGATGGTACCGGAGGGCCCGCTGGTTCTGCCGGGTGAGTATAGGGTGACGTTGAAAGTCGACGGTCATTCATATTCGCAGCCGCTCAAGGTAGTGATGGATCCAAGGGTTCATGTTGCAGAGGCGGCTCTTCGGGATCAATTGACTCTTGCAATCGGTGTTTGGAATACAATGTCAGACGCGAACGCGCTACGGATATCGATCGACAGTCTGAAGAGCCAGCTGGTAAATGTAAAACTGTCTGGAAAAATGGATGCGCAGACTGGAGCTCTAGTTCAGGACATGGAGAATAGGATCGATCACGTTTCGGATTCATCGAAGGATGGTGAGCTGGCTGGTCTTGAAGGAGATATCATGAGTGCCGACAGGGAACCGGCGTCTCAGATGTATCAGGCATATGACAAGCTGAAAGCGAATTTCACTTCGAATGAGAAGATCTGGTCGGAGTTGAAGGAGAGGAGTCTGCCGATTCTGAATCGGGCGCTGGGACGTCTGGGTCTTCCCAGGCTTCATCTGGTCGAGTTGATGGAACGGCATCTTGCTCTGCCGGCAGGCCCGAAGAGTGAATAGAGTTTCCACTCTGCGCTGAGCTGACGGATTTGTCTTCGCCTTCATCAATCTGATGAAGGCGGAGGCCCGAGCCCGCAATCGCGGGGAGATGTTTGCAAACCCTTCGCAAATCGCATATACTTCCTCTGTATTTATCGAATGCGAGCGGCTTATGCGAATTCTCTTGATCCAACCGGGAATATCAGTGAACAGATTTGCACGGCCCTTCGGGGCTGTGGAACCGCTCGGTCTTGAGAGTCTGGCAGCCACCCTCAGGCCAATCGCCGATGTCGACTTTATTGATATGAGATTTTCGTCGACGAGGGAGTTGGAACGAAGAATAGCCGATGACAATATCCAGGCCTGCGGAATCAGTTCGACTTTTACGATGGACTACAGGCCTGCGATTCAGCTCGCTGAGGCTATCAAGAGAATAGATCCGCGAATATTCGTCTTTGTCGGCGGTCATCACCCGTCACTTCGTCCGGTAGATTTTCTTCTGCCTTGGATCGATGCCATCGTGGTTGGTGAAGGTGAGAGGACCATTCTGGACATATTTCGATGTATTGGAGCGAAGGGCGAGCTCGATAGAGTGGAAGGACTGGCACTCAATACTCCATCGGGGCAGATCCTCACGCCGCCGCGGTGCCTAGTGGAAAAGTTGGATTCGCTGCCGCCCCCGGAGCGATCGGTCGTGAAGGCTTACAGGAAATTCTATCGGTTGTTTACCGAGCGGGATGTTACCGCCATTGAGACATCGAGGGGTTGTCCGTTCCGGTGCAACTTCTGCAGTGTATGGGTTTTCTATCGTGGAAAAGTGAGGATGAAATCACCTGACGCCGTCGTCAGAGAAATTGAATCCACGGAAACTGGTGAAGTGTTTTTTGTGGATGACAATTTTTTCTCAAGTGTCAGTCGCGCAGCGAGGATTGCCACTCTTCTGAGCGACCGAGGAATCAAGAAACGATATCTTCTGCAGACGAGAACGGACGTGGTGGCACGAAACCCAAGACTGCTGGAAGTCTGGGCGAAGATCGGACTGTTGGGTGTGTTCCTCGGAATCGAGAAAGTCGCCCAGGATGATCTTGATTCAATTGACAAGAAGAACACGGTGGAGAATAACGGGTTGGCGCTGGATATTCTCAGAGCGCTCAATATCACGGCCGTGACTTCTTTTATTGCCAATACGGATGCGGACATGAAAGACTTTGCCCTGCTTCGCGAGTATGTCAGGAAGAAGAAGCTGAGGATGCCTCTCTTCACTGTCCTGACACCGTTGCCGGGAACGAAACTCTTTGAAGACAGTCTATCGGGAATGACATTCTTTGACTATGACAAGTTCGATCTCTTTCATCCCGTCGTTCCCACGAAGTTAGAAGTGGGGCTTTTCCTGAAAGAGTTTGCCAGTTTGTACCGGACAGCCTACCCCGCACATGTTGCTCTCATTGGAGGCGTCGCAATATTTCTCGAAGTCATCAGGGGGAAGCTTTCCTTGTCAGATTGGCTGGAGATAGTGACAGACTGGAAGAGGCTGACGAATCCCCGGTTTTACTTGAGTCTGTCACGGCAGGCGGAAATGGACTACCTGAGACTGGCTGCTGATTCTGCGCCTTGATTTTCACTTTTCACCGCCTAAAATTGTGACATACAATTGATGGAAAAGAAACGAGTCGCCTTTGAGAGCCTCGGCTGTAAATTGAACTATGCCGAGACGGTTCAGATAGAAAAAGAGTTCAGACAGCGCGGTTTTGAAGTAGTCGATTCATCTGCTCTGGCCGATGTGGTAGTCATAAATACATGCACGGTCACGCAGAGTGCCGACAGCGATTGCAGGCAGATTGTGAGGCGCGCACTCCGAAGCTCGCCTGAAGCGTTTGTGGTCGTGACAGGGTGCTACGCCCAGGGCAAACCGGAAGAAGTTGCCATGATCGACGGTGTAGATCTCATCCTCGGGGCGAAAGAGAAATTTCACCTGTTTGATTTTGTCGATGGATTTTCGAAGTCTCACGAGACTGATGATGGCCGGCGCGCGAATTATCACGGTCGCATTTTCGTCAGCCCCGTGGAGGATATCGTCGAGTTTGGCTCCGCCGATTCAGCGATAGAGGACGCCCACCTGTATGCCGAGAATCATTCAGCCGTGCAGGTGCGCACGCGAGCCTTTTTGAAAGTGCAGGATGGTTGTGATTACAGCTGCTCTTATTGTACGATACCGAAAGTCCGCGGTGTCAGCCGGAGTCCTTCCGTCGAGTTTCTTGTTGGGCAGACAAAGCAGATAGCGGCAGCCGGTTTCAAGGAGGTTGTCCTGAGCGGAGTAAACGTCGGAGACTTCGGCACCAAGGGAGGGGAATCACTCCTTGATTTGCTGAAGGCACTCGAACAAGTTGACGGAATCGTGCGCTTCCGGATTAGTTCTATCGAGCCGAATCTCCTGAATAGAGAAATCGTCAAGTTCGTTGCTGCCTCTCCGAAGTTCTGCAAACATTTCCATATTCCGCTGCAGTCCGGCACCGACGAGGTGTTGGGGAAAATGCAACGCCGGTACAACACCGGTCATTACCGCGATGTTGTAACGTATGTCAAAGAGCTGATGCCGGACGCTGGAATTGGCGCAGACGTGATCGTCGGGTTTCCAGGCGAAACAGGTGAGCTGTTCGAGAAAAGTCTGAACTTCATTGACGGTCTTCCGTTGACCTACCTTCACGTCTTTTCATATTCTGAACGTGAAGGCACAGCTTCCGCCGGGTTCAACGGCAATGTGGATCCTCGCGTCAAGCGCAAAAGAAGTGAACTCCTTAGAATGATATCAACAAGGAAACGGTATGAATTCACCCGGCGATATGTCGGCAAGATAATGAAGGTCCTTGTCGAAGAAGAGGTTAAAAACGGAAGGATGTACGGATTCACATCAAACTACATCCGGGTTGAAACAGAGGCTAATCCACTGCACGTAAACGACATATCCGACGTTCTTATCACCGGAGTAAGCGATAATACAGCACTGGGACAGGTAATTCTATGAAGAGAATCCAGAAGTTAGAAGTTGGAAGCGAGAAACCGGAACTCGGAAATCAAAAGCCCGGTGCAGGAAGTGAGATTCACTTCTTGCATTGTGCCACGCAAGGCCGGGGCCCTCTGGCTTCATGCCTCTTGTTTCTAATTTCTTGCATCGTGCTTTTTTCCAACACGAATGTGTCGTATGCACAGACAAAGTTGGAGCTGCAGACAAGACTGGTTGAAACTCCTATGTCGGGAATCTCCTCGGACAGCAAACCTCCTGAGCACAGATCTCCTACACTCGCGGCATTAGCGTCGTTTGTCGTCCCCGGCTTGGGTGAGTTGTATGCTGGGAGGTATGATCTCGGAAAGTACTCCACCATCTCAGAGGTATCACTTTGGGTTCTCTACACCGGGCTCGAGCTTTATTCGAACCAGGTCAGGAATGATGCAATCAACTACGCGAAGGTCTATGCCGGCGCCGATGTGGCGGGGAAGTCCAGTCAGTTCTTTGTGGACATAGGCAACTTTCTCAACACGGAAGACTACAATATCAAGAAAGTCCACGACGGAACCTATGGTCTCATCTATTCCAATCCTTCGTATCAGTGGCAATGGCAGTCTGACGCAAATCGTGCGGAGTTCAAGAACCTGAGGATAAAGGCGGATTCTTACTTGAATTACGGGAGATATACGCTCGCGGTGATCTTCTTGAATCACCTCATCAGTGCGATCGACGCCGGACGGTTGGCGGCGAACTTCAACGCCTCCGCTGCTACTACGCTCGGCGATTCTCATGCCCCGGGAACCGAGGGAGTTTACCTGAAATTAGCCACTTCGTTCTAGGCAAGTTGGGCACAGACGCTAAGTAGAGGCGCGAAGCTTGGGGGCGCAACGGTGTTTCACAAGGTTGAACGTATTATCTTTATTCGTCATTGTTTAGGCGTAAAAACGCAGGTGATCTATGAGAAGCATCATTCAATTCAGAGTCTACAAGGGCGCGGATAAGTATGTGGTAGAGGGTATCGACCTGCCAATCGCGACTCAAGGAGATTCGCTCGATGAAGCTGTGTCAAATCTGAGGGAGGCGTTGTTGCTTCATCTCGAAGGAGAAGATATGGCGGAGCTTGGCCTCGTATCACACCCGGTGGTGATGGTCAATTTCGAGCTCGAGCCGATAAGTGTCTAAGCTCAAAGACTTATCAGGCAAGGATGTTATCAAGATATTGAACCATTTCCAATTCGATGTAGTCTCGCAAAAGGGGAGCCACGTGAAACTGATGAGGAATGTTGCCGGGCATCGCCAGATACTTACTGTACCTGACCACGATGATCTTGATAAGGGTACATTGAGAGCAATAATCCGGCAAGCGTCGCGGTATGTTCTGGAAGAGGAATTGAGAAAGCAATTCTACACCTCGGACTGAACGAAACCTCCACTATGAAGAAGCTGTATTCCTGAACTTCCCCGTATTCTATCATCTCAACATTCCACTACTCCCGTTCACCGTTTCGCCGATATATGCGTAACATCGCACTTCTGATCGAATATGATGGCACAGCCTATAGTGGCTGGCAAATCCAGAAGAACAGTAACAGCATACAGGGCGTCATTGAGGAAAGGCTGTCACGACTTCTCCAGGAGAAGATTAGAATTGTCGGAGCAGGAAGAACGGATGCCGGGGTTCACGCCCGGGGACAGGTCGCCAATTTCCACACGACACGCGACTGGCCGCAAAGCAAACTCATGTATGCCTTGAATGGGACGCTTCCGGCCGATATTGCGATACGACGTTCAGCAATAGTGCCCGACAGTTTTCACGCCCGCTTCGATGCAGCTGCCAGAAGATACTCTTACAGGATCGTTTCCCGAAAGACTGCACTCGAAAGGGAATTCACGGCCTTCTTCCCGTTCGATCTTTCGCTTGAGACAATGAATTCATCTGCCGAGTACCTCATCGGAGAAAAAAACTTTAAGTCGTTTACAAAATACGCTGATGAGCAGCGCCATTTCATGTGCAATGTGGCGAAAGCAGAGTGGACAGAAACAGGAGAAAAGAGACAGGAGGCAGGACACAGGAGTCCGGACGTCGGAGGCAGGAGCGCCACTCTCCTTTTTGAGATTGAAGCGGATCGCTTCCTCCATGGCATGGTACGGGCCATCGTCGGAACACTTGTCGATGTCGGAAGGGGAAAACTCTCGCCCGCTGAGTTTCAGAAGATCGTCGATTCTGGAGACCGATGCCTCGCGTCGATGTCGGCGCCGGCAAAGGGGCTGTGCATGGAGGAAGTCAGATACGGGTTCGACATTTGGGCGAAGTGATGGCCAAGGTTACCACGGCGATTTACCCACGCTGTCAAACAATCCTTATGCCTTTCGTCATTGCTTCGTGTGGTATGATATAGTCCTTCTTAAAATTCCGAGGATGGTACGCAAGCGGCGAGATACGGAGGTCAACGTTGCGGCGAAGTCGTGCGATCTCATAACTATCCTGGAACCGAACACCGGAAAATTGAGGGGACACTATTATGACATCAATGTCGCTGTCCTGGTCCGGCTTGCCATATGCGTAGGAACCGTACAAATATGCGCGGGTCACTTTGATGCCGTTCTTCTCAAGTTCTTTAACGTATTTTCTCACAACCTTTATTGCTTCAGCTCTTCTCTTATCCATTGTAAAGTCTCTTTTGTCTTTTTGAGCAAACCTTCGGTATATCTCTTTGTTGTCCTTCTGTATATCTCAAATATCTCATTCGGATACCTGCCTCAAGATTGTATGTGTTCATTAGAGAGAAAAACTCTTTCATCTCTTCGGACAGGTCTATGTCGGCTTTCTCGGCGAGTACCTCAAGGTCGTGAATTCTCGGAGGAATCGACTCAGTCCTTTTGGCAACTAAGCCCTTTAAACCTTTCTCCATGACAAGGTGACAGAAGAAAAGACAGTAATGCAGGCTCTTTCCGGAATCGAAGATTATCTGAGCAGTCTCAAGATCACTGTCTGCTGACTTCAGCCAATATTGAACCTGCCTCTTGACGTTCATCTCTTTGACATATTACCCAAGCACGCAGGAAGAATCAAGAATTCGGGTAGTGTCTCGGTTTGAACTTTACCGCAAAGCACGCAAAGGGCTTAAAGGGATTTGTGAAAAGATGCTTCGTACACAAAGGACGCGAAGATGGAGAATGTCTTTCTTTGCGATCTTGGCGCCCGTTGCATTTATTCGTATTCTGAAGAGGGGGCTTTGTGTCCTTCGCGGTTAAGAAAGAGCCCGGGGAATTTGCAGTTCAATGAAACTGATACACTACCAGAATTCGAAGTGGAGGGTACTGGGCTATTTCAAATTGGAGCATTGGCACACGGATGACATAGAAAAAACACAAGATTGTCACGGATCAAATTTCTTCTGTGCGTTACGTCACGGTAATTATTTCGGTCGGACGGAAATTTCTTCTTCTGTAACGCTCATGATAGGAGTGATTTAGGCCGATATGATGAGAAAAGGCAGACTTGAAGCGCTGGCACCGTCCTTGCAATTATATTAGGGCCATATTAAGTGAGACGGCTCGCATAGAGGCCAGAAACTTGACTTTCTTGGCACATGCGGTTAATATTCGGTTGAAGCACGGCGTTAATAGAGTTTTTCTACAACGTCCCCAAAAACTAAAAGGAGGTAAGTATGGGACAGCAACAACTATTACTGATTGTTCTTGGAGTGATCATAGTTGGCATCGCGATAGCGGTCGGGATTTCGATGTTCAAGAGCAACGCACAGAGTTCTAACCGTGATCAGGTCATAAACGACTTGAACAACCT
>CAZRXH010000027.1:23279-27512 GCA_964603995.1 uncultured Bacteroidota bacterium
AACTAGCCAAGTTTTCAGAGTCGAGATGGGCAGTTGTGCTGATTTGCTGCAGCCGGCTGCCCTGTCGTTTTTTAAGCTTGAAGGCCTAGTTAAAGGTTTCCGCCGCAGGATGGCTATGTGGAAGGAAACCTTTTCCCGGGAAGGCGTTCTTTGAGAAGGCTGGTTGAAACTTGAGATGGAAGGGCTGTAAATTACATCCAAGGAGTATGACGATGAAATATACAATCGAATACGAGCAGGAAGAAGATGGTCGCTGGCTGGCAGAAGTCATTGAATTGTCAGGCGTCATGGTTTACGGACAGACTTCTGAAGAGGCGATAGCGAAAGTCCAGGCACTGGCGTTGCGAACACTTGCTGACAGGCTCGAACATGGAGAAGCTTCGCCCAATCCCATAAGCGTTTCCTTCGCAACTGCTGCATGAGTTATTGGCCGTCAGCCAAATCAAGGCAGGTTCTTGCAGCATTAATCCGCATGGGATGGTCCATCAAACGTCAAAGTGGCACATCCCATAAAGTGTTGTCACGCCCCGGTTGGCCGGACGTTGTGTATGCCTTTCATGACGATGAAGAGATTGGGCCGAAAATGCTGGCCCGTATTTCTAAGCGAACAGGTTTGAGACCAGAAGATTTGTGAAAGCAAACGCTTGCGAAAGTAACATTGCGATGGAGCCTGGATGCCGGAGACGGGAAACGAGATGCAAGGGGCAGGAAGGAAGACGCAAGAGAAAAGAAGTGAGAAGATATGTCGGACATTAGAGAGAAGTCGAATATCAAGGAAAAGATGACGGCGGTGATACAATCTCAGCCGGAGGATGCGACGTATGAGGAAATTATGCGAGAGCTTGCATTCGAGAGGATGATTCAGCGAGGCATGGAAGATGCTCGAAACGAACGCGTTATATCCAACCAAGAGATGGAACGCCGGATTCGTACTTGGTAGAGATAAGGTGGACCCCGGAAGCGGAGCACTGGCTTCGTGATATTCACGACTACAATTGCTGCAGACAACCCGGAAGCAGCACAAAGCGTTGTTCTGGGAATCTATGAAAAAGCACAGATGCTTCGACATTTTCCTGAGATCGGGCAGAAGTATCGCAGCGAGAAGGAGGGTGAGATCAGAGTCTTGCTTTATGGACACTACCGAATTGTGTATCTGGTAAGACATGCTGACAGCATTGATATTTTGGGCGTCTTCCACGGCGCACTTGACATTGACAGGTATCTGCTCTGAGCCCAGGACAAACGAGTGACACGATGACTTATGATGTGTTTTCCGAATGGATCCCTTCGGGAGCGGTATGATCCTGGCAAGTTCCCAAAGGGACAAGCGGGATTTCTGCCCTTTTGTTTCTGGTTGAAGAGGTGCAAAGTAGCGAAGGTGCAAAGGAGATGGAGACCGTTAACTCGATGGATGTCTGGTAAAATGTTGGTGGACGGTTGGATCTAGGAGTAATCCGGACATGTTTTAGCTTAGATAAAGTCTTGTACACAAGACATGCACGTGATGAAATGCAGACAGAAGAGCTTGGTATAATAAGCGAGAATGAGGTGTTTGAAGCTGTCATGAGTGGAAAAGTGATTGAGGATTATCTGGGCGACGACCCGTATCCGAGTTGTCTGATTTACGGGAGAACTGCAAAGGGAAGACCTATTCATGCAGTCTGCGCGTACGCAAGGGAAATAGAGCTGGCGATCGTGGTGACAGTATATCAGCCTGCAGCGAGTCGATGGATCGATTTTGAAAGGAGGAGAGAGGTTTGAAGTGCGTTGTTTGCAAGAGCTCGGACATTGTGCTTAAGAAAGTTGAGGAAGAGATCAGGGTCGACAAAGATATTGTCTTGATCCCGATCGAAGTTCTGGTCTGCCAGAATTGTGGAGAGAGATACTATGATCGAAAGGCTATGAGAAAGCTGGAGGATATTCAGGCAAAGGCAAGAGAAAAAGCCTTGGCGGTCGAAGATGTCGGAAAAGTTGTGAGAGCGAAAGTTGCGTAGATCTCAAATCTCATTCGGGTTCAGGTCATTTTGTCATGAGAGAAATCTATCCGATGAATCTGCGAAGAAGCTAATCTTTAATTAAGTCACTATATAATCGAGGAGGGCAAAGCTTGCCGGAATTCAGATTCCAGGGAATTAGGGCTGGAGGGCGCACTGTACAGGGCATAGTCTCGGCCGATACCCGCACGCAGGCTAAGAAAATCGTCTCCGACCTCGCCGCGAAGAATCAGTTCAAACTCACCGACCTGAGGTCCCGCGCAACTTTCGTTTACAGAATCCGCCGCAACGGGGAAAAGCCGGTGACCGGCGAACAAAAAGCCTTCACCAAAGAAGAAGTACAACAGGCTCTCCAGCGACTTGACTTCAAAGTACTATCTGTCCAGAAGAAACTCCTCGACTTCAAGCCCAAGCCTCCCGCCGCCGAAGTCGTCACTTTCGTTCGGGTCAGCGCCGACCTTCTTCGCGAGAAGCTTCCGTTCAATGAGATATTGCAACTGCTGACAAATGATATTGAGAACAAGACGCTGCGTGACACCGTCCGGGACATAAACAACGACCTGAAGCAGGGGAAAGACAGCGAGCAGGCATTTCTGAAACATGAGAAAGTCTTCGGCAGATTCACCGCGCACATGCTCGGCCTCGCCTCGAAGAGCGGAAACATGGCGGAGATATATGAGAGCACCGCGAAGTTTCTTGAGCGCCAGGCGGAGTTCAAGAAGAATCTGAAGAGTGCTCTTATCATGCCTGCCGTTACCATGTTTGTGTTGTTCATTGCGGTGATCTACTACGTCGCATATATCTTTCCGGCCACCGCCGAGCTGTTCGCCAAACTGGGGCAGGTCCCGCCGATGACCGCAGCAACTCTGAAGCTGAGCCATTTCCTGACACAGAATTTCTGGTGGATGGGATTGAGCTTCATTGTCGCTGCCATCTTCTTCGCGCGGTTTGCCGCTACCGAGAAGGGAAGGTTCTACCTCGACAAGTACATGATCAAGATACCTGCGGTCGGATCGCTGCTCCACAAGACGAGTGTCGAAATATTTTGCCGGGTCTTCTACGCTATGTATAGCGGATCGGGCGAAAACATCGACGTCATAAGGCTTGCCGCGGAAGCTTGCGGGAACAAGTACATGGAGCACCAGATTAAGAGCGTCGCGATACCGATGATGGTCACTCATGGAAAAGGGTTGACGGAATCCCTTGCAGCGAGTAACGTTTTCACCGAGACTGCAATTTCCAGGTTCCACAGTGGAGCGGAGACCGGGACAGTCCGCAACACCGCTCTTCAGCTTGCCAATTACTACGAGAAGGAAACCGGATACAAGCTTAAGAATGCCATTGACTTCATACAGGTAATAGTCTCGATGATTATCATGGTTGTCATGATAGCACTTACGATTGTCTCGTCGGAATCCGCCATGATCAGTCCGAGCAATCCGGGGACGATGTGAGTGATCCACATGCCAGAAATTGATATAAGTGATAAGCTCGGCTACACGCTTCTCAAGAAAGGGATCATAGACTACGAGACTCTTGAGCTCGCAATAAAGAAGAAGGAAGCTGAAGATTCCAAAAGCCGGCGCACGCTCGCCCAGATTCTTGTCGCGGATTTCAACGTTGAACACGACCTCGTTTTCAGGGAGGTGGCAAATCTATACGGCTTTCGTGAGATATACCTGGCAGACGAAGTGATCGACCCCGAAAGGGTCGATTTCGTTAAGAGACTCGTCGAATCGGGAGATGGTCTGAAGGACGAGATAATAAACGCAAAGATGCTCCCACTGAAATTTGACGAGGCCCGCACCGACAAGCTGATTATCGTAGCGGCAGATCCTACCAACAAAGAGATTCCCCGTCTCGCAAGGAGCTTCGCCGCCAAACGTTACGAAGTTGCGTATGTCAGACTGAAGGATCTTCAGGGATTGATTGACAAGGTGTTCCCGCCTGAAAATGAATTCCTTAAGGTGCTTACGAATTCAACCCAGGACGAGCTCGGGGAGATCAGCACCGGTGAAGAGGAGGGGATAGACGAGCAGCAACTTGAAGCGGAGATAAACAAGAGCGTCCTCATTAACCTCGTTGAGGGCATGCTCGTCGAGGCCGTAAGGAGGGGGGCGAGCGATATTCACCTCGTCCCACGCGACGGGAGCAGGACCGACATTCACTTCCGAGTTGATGGTGATCTTGCATTGTGGTACACGCAGGAAGGAGTGCTGCCAGAGGCAGTCTCTGCCGT
>CAZRXH010000027.1:27612-32526 GCA_964603995.1 uncultured Bacteroidota bacterium
ACGGCAGAGATCGCGGTCAAGCTCGCAAACACCGGTCACCTGACTTTTTCCACGCTCCACACGAATGATGCGCCAAGTGCCGTTGCCAGGCTGTACAAGATGGGAATCGAGCCGTTCCTCCTTGCGAGCGCAGTCAATATCATCGTGGCACAGCGGCTTGTCAGGACCCTCTGTAAGAACTGCAAGCAGCCTTTCAGGAAGGAAGACTTAGATCTCGATGCTTATTTGCGGTTCGGCTTTCTCGCGGAGGAGCTCAAGGAACATACTCTGTACAGAGCGGTTGGCTGCGAAAAGTGCGGCGGAACCGGTTACAAAGGAAGAGCTGCAATACATGAGGCACTATATTTCACGAGGGAGATAAAACACATTATCATGACTGCCGCCGAGAACATCAATGAAGATGATATAAGAGAACAGGCTGTCAAAGACGGCATGTGGACCCTCCGCCGTGCGGGCATCCATCGAGTTCTCGAAGGCGTGACTACGATGGAAGAAGTAGCAGCGACAACGACAGAAGACTGAGTCCACATTGGCGCAGCAGCTGGCCATAGAAACCAATTCAATTACAGAGGAGAGCTAGTTGGAAGCTGTTCAGACTGTTGATATTCCAGCGACGAAGAGCCTATTGAAGCAACTGTCATCGCAGATCTCGGAACTCGTTCAAGGTCTCGAGCGGCATATTTTCATAGGTAACATGGTCTCCAACCTGCCGGATGATCAGCGCCTTGCCATCAGAAAATACTTCAACGGCCTTTTGTCCAAGATGAGGGAGAATAACGCCTCAGACATAGATATCGGTGGCAACGGGGCCATGGGAAGGGTCTGGTACCGAATCTTCGGCTCGAAGCAACCAGACGACTCATGGGGAACGCTCACCACGGACGAATCCAGCATCATGGTTCAGAACATATTGACGGAGCGCCAAAGACATTTCCTCTATGACAAGCGCAACCTCGACTTCTCATATATGTTCAGGGAGAATGACAACGTCTACCGATTCCGCGCCGACACTTATCTGGACCTGGAGGAATTGGCTCTCAATATGCGGGCAATCGGCGAGAAAGTTCGCCCTATTCAGGACCTGGGGTTTCATTCGAATGTCCTGAGAGTCCTGAGTCTTGCCCACACCAAGGAGGGCCTGATACTTGTTACCGGTATTACGGGATCAGGCAAAAGCTCCACTCTGGATTCAATTATCGACATGAACAACCACGTCGTAAACGGCGAAATTGTCATCATCGGTTCCCCTATTGAATACGTTCATACATCCGATAAATGTATCGTACGCCATCGCGAGGTTGGAAGGGATACTCTGTCCTTCAAGGATGGCGCTATCGAGGCATTAAGGCAGGACCCTGATATTGTGATGATAACGGAGATGCGTGACTCAGATACGATAATGACAGCTTTGGAAATAACAGACAGCGGACACAAGGTGTTTTCTACATTGCACACCGGGTCGGCGGTGGAAAGCGTGGACAGAATTGTCGCCGAGGTACCCGCGACCGAGCAGGAACGTGTCTGGCAGCGGCTGGCCGATGTCTTACGTTGTGTCATTTCCCAGAAGCTTGTGCCGAGTCTGGATGGCAAGCGGGTGCTTGCGAAAGAGGTCCTTGTCGCCAGCGCATCAGTCAAGGCTGCGATAAAGAACAAGAACACGAGCGAAATCTACCAGATGATTTCGGAAAGCGCAGATCTTGGAATGATGACCATGGAACAGGATCTCAAGCGCCTTTACATGCAGCGAAAGATATCCAAAGAGAACGCCCTGAATTATGCTAACAACAAGCGCAGGATGGAACAACTTCTGCAGATGTCAGTCTGAAAGAATCATGCAAAGCCAGGCGTCAGGTCTACGGAAACGATTGAAGCCTAACGAAGTAGCCTTAACTAGGAGTGCGAAATGGTTTTGAATAATGCCCTCGGACTTTATGCTGACGGAGTCGACCTGAAAGTCGCTCACGTCGCAAGGCAAGGTCGGAAGATACTTCTTCTCGATCTCTTTAATGCCAAGCTCGCCCAGAAACTTGAAGTCTCGGATTCGGTCGCTGCCACGGCGAGTTTTGAGTCTGGTCCTGAGACAATCGACCTCACCCAGGCAAGCATTCAGGAGGAGCCCGGTGTGGAAGAAAACTCCTCGATTATCGCCGATCTCTTCAACAGATATAAAGACAGAAAGTCGCTCGCCCTATCTGTCGGTGAGCCGTATGTGTTCTATCATCCCATCGAAGTCCAGGGAAAGCAGAAGCGGGATAAGATAATTTCCCGAATCATAGAGGAACTGCAGGCGACCCGTGCCGGTGTGACAAAAGAGCAAGTACACCTTCTCTCGAGCACTTCAGAAACGAGTTACATCGGAGTAGTCAGAGAGCAGGATATTCCGGTACTAGACCTCGTGATGAGCGCCCGTCCCATCCTTGGGTCACATATGCCCAAGATTGCCTTTATCGAAAGCAGCGACATCGCACTTGTCAACCTTGTCAAGACTAATTACCACCTCAAAGAGGAAGAGGTTACGGTTATAGTCTATGTCGGTGTTGAATATACCAGACTGATATTCATGCGTGGGAGCAATCTTTTCAATATAGCCCCGATCATTAGTGAGGGTGCCGATTCGTTCAGCGTCCAGAACACTATCTACAGCAGGATACTGCTGGGGCAGGATAACCTGAGCCTCCCGAGGATAGATCATGTTATTCTCTGCGGCGAGTGCAAAAACTTCGACATAAAGGGTTTCCTGTCGTCCTTGCTGGTGGGGGCGGAAGTTGACTACCTGCAGCTGCAAGAAGTCGATATCTCAAAGCTGCCTGCGGGCGGAACGGACTTGATACCTCAATTCGCGGTGCCAATTGCGAGCGCTGTACGCGCGGTGGGCGGCAGGCGCAAAGGCTACTATGCTGCAGATTTGACTCCGGACAGGGTTCGGGAAAGCCAGAAGACCTTTAAGCTCGCCTGGCACGGACTCCTTCTTGCAGTATTGGTTTTTGGCTCGACATTCATTTTCTCTTACAACTACGCTTCCAATCAGAGCGATATTTCCAGGACGCGATCCGAGATCACAGTCAAGAAGGCTCAAGCTGCTGAGGTCGCCAATTTGAGATCTCAAATCAATGCCGTCCAGGCTCAGTTTGGGAAATACTCGACTGCTGTCGGGATACTCGATTCACTTATGCCGAACACGGAGAGATGGTCAGGTCTTATGGAATCACTCTCGCAGTCTGTCGAGGATGTCGGAAGCTTGTGGTTGACTGATGTTCATCAGATCAATGATGGCCTCTACTCGGTTGAGGGATTTTCAGTCTATCGCGAGAGGATACCGCAGTTTGCTCAGCTGTATCCAGGTTCTGTCCTGAGAAAGGTTACGATCGCGGACATACGCGATAAGACTATCTACGATTTTCAGATCGATTTGAAGTATCCGCGAAAGTGAGGATTTCATAAAATGTCATATGCACTAAGAAATACAATCGTCCTCGCAGCTTTCCTGGCGCTGATCTTCATTGTCGGATTCTATCTGACGAAAATTGTCCAGCCCGGAGAGAAGAAGAGACTTCAGGCGGAGGTAGTGACTTTAGACAAGACAATTGCTGAGCGTCCGAGCGTCGCAGCGGAGTTGAAAGCATCCCAGGAAAAGCTGGCGCAAATGAAGGAAAGGTACGCGAAGCGATTCAAGATCATACCGACTAATGACACAACCGCGCTGACGTACGCCTACTTGAACCGCATAATGTACGCCAGCGGCTTCTTGAAATTCGATATGCTGTACCAGGGACCCAAGGAGATGAAGCAGTACGGTTATAATACCTACAGCCTGAGGGGAGAGGCGTCGTATGCAACTCTTTTCAGGTTTGTCTGGTATCTCGAACACGCGAGGCTCCTCTACAAGATCGGGAGCCTTACGATGAACGGGCATGAGGTCTATGATGACAAAACCGGAGGAACCAAAGTAGTAGTACCATTCACGATGGATCTGCAGGCATACTATTCATCGGCAGCCGGAGTATCTTCGGGAGAGGCGGGTCCAGATCCGACGCTCTACCGGCCTGTTGCAGCGGGACTGAACTTCCTGAGTCCTTTGATTTCCACGCAACCTCCGCCGAACGTGAAAGGACTCGTCGATGTCGAAAGATCCGATTTGAAGGCTGTAATGTCCGACAAGGTATTCCTGGTTGACCAGAACGGCATGGGACACATACTGCGGGTCGGAGACGAAGTCTACCTTGGGTATCTCACTAAGATCGACCCAAGCAAGAACGAGGCCGAGTTCACCCTCAACAAAGGGGGCATTATCGATCGGGTCGATCTGAAAGTAAGATTCGGAAAATAGAAGAGGAAAGTGATGAAAAAGCCCATATTGTTCTTCCTGGTGATCTTGTTCAGTGCGATCGATGTGAAGGCACAGATCAACGCGGAGCCGAAGGAAATGCGGCACAACTACGTATCGCCGCAAGAGATCGTCACAATCACTTCCAACACTCCTTTCAACCAGGCGATTTCCATCCTGGATGGCTACAGCAGGAAGTTTCTCAACAAGATCATTGTGGATCCGGAGGACAGGAAGAACCCGATCGGAGTGGATATCGATCGCATGCAGTGGTTGGACGCCTTAGATGCGATACTGAAAGCGAACAATCTGTGGTATAAGGAGTACGAAAGCTACATTCAAATAGTCCCAGGAGAGCAACAAGTAACTGTCAAAGGCGAAGCACAGCAACCCGCGTTGCCTCCGGGCACACCAACCCTGGATACGCGCGAAGTCAACATCCAGGCGGTCTTCTTCGAGGCGGATTTATCAAAACTCAATTCGCACGGCATCAATCTCAATTTCCTCATCCAGAATACATGGAACGGCATTAGGGCGATAAACAGCTCCACTCCGAACATTTCCATCACGCCCGGTACAGGAACAGGTGG
>CAZRXH010000027.1:32626-33848 GCA_964603995.1 uncultured Bacteroidota bacterium
ACGATTGGAGGATTGTACAGCTCAACAAAAACCACACACAGGGAAGGGATCCCGGTACTCAAGGATCTTCCATGGTGGGTTCTTGGGATAAGGTACCTGACAGGCTCGGACCAGGTCACTGTTCAGACGAAGGAATTGATTATATTGATCAAAGCATCAATACTGCCAACTCTGAAAGAGAGATTTGAGGCGCTCAAGTCCGGCGGTACTCAACCGAAGAGAACTTTGGAGCAAGAGCTTCGTGAACTTGAGAACAAGATCAAGCAATACGACCCAACTACTGGAAAGTGAGAAAGGCTAATGTCTAAACCGAAGGTACTTGTTGTAGATGACGAAGAAGCTCTGAGATTCCTGCTCGCAAGTGAGCTGGAGGCGGAGGCTTTTGAGGTTCAGAGTGCCGGTGACGGTGATGAAGCGATCGACCTGGTGCACAAGAAAACTGAGCAGGGAGATCGATTTGACGTCGTACTGTTGGATATCAAAATGCCTAAAGTGGATGGGTTCGAAGTGCTGAAGTATGTCAAAGGAAATGTGCCGGAGACAAAAGTGATAATGCTGACAGCATACGCTGATGTAAAGAATGCTATTGAATCGCTTCGCCTGGGGGCTTCCGATTTCGTAAGCAAGCCTTATGATCTCGATGATATTCTCACTTCCATTAATCGGGCCCTAGGGAAATAAATCTGATGAAGGGGGCGGTGTCCGGGTTTGTGCCCCATTTGTTGCGCGTTGCTGTGTAGGGAAAGAAACTGCAAGAAGATTACAAAGAGACTTGTCATGGTACGTTCTATGATCGCAAAAACGCGGTCGCGGAGGTTTTTATGAAAGTTCGATTCGGCACGTCCATATTGCTGACTGTGTTGGTGGCAATTTCAATTTTCGGATGCAAGAATAACATCGTTTCGCCGGAGACACCATTATCGGCGGTCATAACAGGTGTTGTTGTCGGCTCAAGCTCGCCAAGCCCCCTTGCCGGAGCAACGGTAGTTCTTAGCCACGGCAGCACGACCGACTCGGTAGTGACGGGGAGTGACGGAGTCTTCCAGTTTATCATTGACGTGCCCGATACTACCCAGGGGGTAGACGTAACGTTGACGATTCGCAAGACGGGCTTTCTCACTCGAACAATCTCTTCGAATGTCAGAGGCGACCAGAGCTTTCCAGTGGCTCTCGACATCGATCCATCCGCGTATTCGATTGTCAGCGGGGTGGTTAGAGACAG
>CAZRXH010000028.1:0-33298 GCA_964603995.1 uncultured Bacteroidota bacterium
TCGAGTCCCCGTCGATCTTTCGGTGCGCGCTTTCAATAACGGCGTCTACATCTCTGTCTTTCGGGAAATCGGTAATCTCCAGAAGATCGAGTTGGAGTCCGATCTGCTGAACCGGGTCTGTGCTGCCCTTGGCCAGATCAGCCGGGCTATCCTCCGGGCCGCGGACAGCAAATCACTCTTCATCAATATCTGTGATGTTGCTGTTCACTGCGGAGAATTCACATTGGCGGCGGTAGGGCTTCTCGAGGATGACAGGGAAACGCTGCATCTGGAGACTTGGCGAAGGGAAGGGAGTCAAAACCGACCTTATGACAGGCGGGTCGTTAGCCAGGTGTCAACAGACGGTACACTGCTCGGCCGTGCCATCATGACGGGCAGGGTGGTCACCAGTGTTGATCTGCAGTCGGATCCGGAGATGGCGTACTGGCACACCGGGGCGGCGGGGGAGGACCTCCATTCGGCTGCGGTGATACCGTTCAGGACAGAAGGAAAGATTGCCGGGGTCTTCAGTCTCGTTGCCTCCGAAGCAGGGCTCTTTAATGGGAGGGCTGTTACTCTTCTCGCTGAAATGGGATCGGATCTCTCCTTTGTCCTGGACAGAATGAGAATCGAGGAAGAGCGATCCCTTGCGCGATCAGCGCTGCACGTGAGCGAGGAGCGCTATCGTTCTATCTTCGACAGCGCGACGATTGGACTTTACAGGATTACCCCCGATGGCAGAATTTTAATGGCAAATCCGGCATTGATACGGATGCTGGGATATCGAAGTTTGGAGGATCTCCAGGACGGGGACTTGCAGACGTGGGGATTCGCGCCGGACCATTTCCGCAGAGAGTTTGACTCAAGGATGGAGTCAGACAGGAAAGTCATTGACATTGAAGATGTCTGGAGGCGCGCCGACGGCGGGGCCATTTACGTCCGCGTGAGTGCCACGGCAGTCCACGACGCAGAGGGGATGATGCTCTATTATGAAGGTGCAGTCGAAGACATAACCGACCGAAAAGCAGCAGAAGAGATCATTCGGGAGAAGAATGATCTCCTGGATGAGATGAGCCGGATGGCGAAGATAGGCGCCTGGGAATTCAAGACTGACAGCATGAAGGGGACCTGGACTGACGAGGTAGCCAGAATACACGGACTCGATCCGTCGGTTGAGACCAACGCGGAATATGGCATGAGCTTCTACCACGGGAAGTGGAGGGAGCAAATCGAATCGGCAGTCAGAGAGGCGATCGAGATCGGCAAGCCATATGATCTTGAACTGGAGATGGTGGCGGCTGACGGGACTCACAAGTGGGTGCGGACAATCGCCCATTGCATGAAAGAAAACGGAAAGGTGGTGAGGGTCAGAGGGACGTTCCAGGATGTGACAGAATTCAAGCAGGCGAAAGACAGGATCCGGTATCTGACGCGGCTCTACGCAACATTGAGCCAGGTGAATCAGACAATAATGCGCATGAGGAATCTGGATGAGTTGTTCAGAGCGATCTGCGACATCGCTCTCCAGTTCGGTGAATTTCCGCTGGTCGCCGTGGGCTTGTACGATAAGGTGAATCAGACAGTGAAGTTGGCTGCCTGGAAGGGAGAGGTCATTGAGGATCAGCCGTATTCAAGCGTAGATATCGGGTTACCTCAATATAAGGATGGACTTCTCAGCGCGGCTATCAGGAACAACAGGGTAGTCACAAGTGACAATGTCCCCGCCATTCTTGAGACGAAGCATTGGCGTCAAATACTCGTCAAGCACGGGCTTAATGTTGCCGCAGCTGTCCCTTTCAGATTGAAAGGTGAGGTTGTTGGTGTGCTCACTCTCTACGCCGTCGAGCCCGATATCTTCATGCCGGAGGTAATTAAGCTGTTGGAGGAGATCGGTCTTGACATCTCATTCGCCCTGGACGCGATGGAGATCGATCAGGAACGGCGGCAAAATGAAGAGGCGCTGGAAAGGGAAAGAGACCGCCTTGCCAAAGTCGCCGCCACAACTCCCGGCTTGATATGCTCGTATCGCCTTAGACCTGACGGTTCGGCCTGCATGCCGTATGCGAGCCCGGCAATCAGGGATATATACGGACTTTCTCCCGAGGATGTGGTCGACGACCTCTCGCCAGTGTTTGCAAATTTCCATCCGGATGACATTGAACATGTGAACAGAAAAATCCAAGAATCCGCCCGCACCATGACTCCGTGGCATGACGAATTCAGGTACATCCATCCGGCAAAAGGGGAGGTTTGGATAGAAGGGCACTCTGTGCCGTTGAAGGAATCCGATGGAAGCATAACATGGCACGGTTTCATCCAGGACGTCACCGAGAGGAAGCGTGCCGAGGAAGCGCTGCGGGCAAGCGAGGAGAAACTGCAATCGATCATGGACCAGATGACCGAAGCAGTCTTCGTAAGTGATTCCGAGGGTATATTGACTTTCGTATCTTCTTCATGCGAGCGAGTCTTTGGTTTCAAGGCAGAAGATATGGTGGGGAAGTCTCTCGCGGATTTCCTGGTTGATGCCGATTCGGACTATGCTGCGGAAGAGTTCGCGAAGTTCTTCGCTACGGGGGAACCGCCCACGAGTCTTGAGCTCAGCATGAAGCGGAAAGACGGCAGCAGCTTCTTCGGTGAACTTGATGTGACCTCTTACAGAAGTTCGCAGCTATCGGGCTCGATAGGCTTGGTCCGCGATGTGACTGCACGGAAGAAAGCAGAGGAGGATTTGAAGGAGTTCGAAGCAAAGCGGATCGAGTTGGAACGCCAGCTGATGCAGGCACAGAGACTCGAGAGCCTTGGGATCCTTGCCGGCGGGATTGCCCATGACTTCAACAATATTCTTGGTGTGATAATTGGCTATTCCAATCTGCTGAAGGAGAGCGGCGTCGACCCAGCGAAAGCACAAAGGATCGTTGACTCTATCGAGAGGGCCTCGGAGCGTGGCGCTGCGCTGGTGAGACAACTTCTGATGTTCGCCCGTAAGACCGAGACAGTCTCTGAACCCGTCTCTGTAAACGATATCATCAGAGAAGCCGTGAAGTTCCTTAGCGAGACATTTCCCAAGACGATCAATATGACGACGGACCTGATGGAAGGAATTCCGTCGGTCATCGGTGATGCCACACAGCTTCATCAGGTCTGTATGAATCTCTGCATCAACGCGAGAGACGCCATGCCACGTGGAGGGGATCTTGCGATCAAGACATTCCTTGCTGAAGAAGATGATATCGTATCTCGATTCCCTGGCGCTCTAATTCGGGAGTACATTGTTATGAGTGTCGCAGATACCGGGACAGGGATGGACGAAAATACGAAGAGGAGAGTCTTCGATCCATTTTTCACGACAAAGGAGCCGGGAAAAGGGACTGGATTGGGTCTCGCTGTCGTTTACTCGATCGTCAGAAGTCATGAAGGTTTTGTAGGCGTCGAGAGCGAACCGGGCAGCGGGACGACCTTTAATGTCTATCTTCCGGCGGCACCGGACGATAGGGCGCAGAGCTCCGATATAAAGGAAAGTTCAAACCACGATTCAGGCGGTTCGGAGACCGTTCTCGTGATAGAGGACGAGGAAATGTTGTTGGAGATTCTGGAGGTAGTACTGGTATCCCGCGGATACAAGGTGGTCGCCGCCCGGGACGGCGAGGAAGGGGTAGATGTCTATTCACGGCGCAAAGATGAGATTGCGGTTGTCATAACCGACCTCGGCTTGCCTAAGCTATCAGGTGATCAGGTGTTCCACAGGATCAAGAAGCTGCGACCCGATGCCGAAATTGTAATTGCCAGTGGGTTTGTCGATCCGGATATCAAAGCTGAGCTCATAGGTGCAGGCGCGAGGCATTTCCTGCAGAAACCTTATAAGCCACCCGAGATCCTTGAAATGATCCATTCAATTGTGAATGGAGAAGTGTAACCGCTTTCCAATCTCATTTGGAATCGGAGCCGCGACGGAGCGTCCGCAATATCGGGATGCATCGGTCATGAGTCGGGACAAGCAGCGTTCGGCGGCTCTTCTGGGTTGTCCATGCGCTGAAAATCTCCCGTTGTCGACTTCATTGATTTTCCGTTGATCGTATCCGGATCCGTCTTCACCGGATCCTTGACAGTCAGCCGATTCCTGTGTGGTACAAGACGAATCATCCGGACGATGGAACAGGATGCCCGCCGTAATAGCAGGATTATCGCCTGGGCTGGGTTGGCCGGGCAATTCCTTTGGCAGTCACTTGGTAAATCAGATCTCGTTGGAATATCCCACAGAGTAATTAAACCGCAATCTACACCGAGCAAAATTCCTCACTCCCTTCAACGCAGCCACTTTGCTAAATGATTTCATGTGAGAATACGGCATACTTGCTGTATCTATTCCTTTCTGTGAAGTTATCACAGAAGCACCATTTAGAAAGGAAAACGAGGAAAATGAAGATCCGTATTTTAATTCTTGAAATTGTATTCCTATTTGCCGGACATGCATATGCTCAGCAAAGTCACAGGTTGCTCCAGAAATGGGTTCATCCTGGCAACGATGCGATTGAGGAAAACGGTTATCAGGGAGCGCAGACCTGCGCGATGTGTCACCAGGACGCTCTTGACGATATCGTTCACTCAGTTCACTGGAACCTGGCTGCTCCGGTTAGAAATGTCCAGGGACTTCCGGACAGCTCGATGTGGGGGATGATTAACAGGGAGTGCGCGCTTGCCGGTTCAACAAGCCCTTCGAACTGGACGGCCGCTACCGACGGCAAATTCAGCGTGCAGTCGGCTGGCTGCGGGCTGTGCCACATCGGTTCTCTGTCGTCACCGCCTTTGCCGGGTCAACCTGTGGCGGATGCAGAGAAGAACACAGTCGATTGTCTCGTCTGTCATGCGAAAGAGTACGACTGGCAGAAGAGAGCGACGCTCGTGAAGGACTCCACCGGGACGCACTGGGGCGAGGACATGTCGATGAAAGCCGCACTGAGCATAACGAAGATCCCGACGAATGAGGCTTGCCTGAGATGTCACGAACATGCTTTCTCTTATGACTACAAGAGAGGCACCCCATACACACCTCAGAATGATGTGCATGCAGCGGCGGGAATGAGCTGTGTGACATGCCACGTCACGGAACATCATAAAATCGCAAAGGGTATGTATGAATCCGATATGGTGGCAAACGATCTTCCCAATGTCGCCGTCACATGTTCAAAATGTCACGGCGATAGTCCCCATACCGGCAAGAATGCCGCAATGCTGAACGAACACACGCGAAAAATTGCCTGCCAGACATGTCATATCCCTCAGGCAAGTGGAATAGTGTACGAAAACTGGGGCAAGCCGATCCGGGACAACATCAATGGGAAGTATAGCGAGCTCTCGAAATACGACAAGATCCCGTCGTATCCCAACATGTATGTCCCGACCGACACTATAGAGATGGGGCACCCGAGCTACATCTGGCGCGTGGCAAACAAGAAAGGCGAGAAGGATGCACAAAGCTGGATGGCGTTCGAGACTTCCAACATCAGCACACCCGGAGCGAAGATTTTCCCCGTTAGAGGACTGACGCAGGTTATGCTGTTCGACAAGAAGCTAAAAATGTGGCAGGCGCCGGGTATGGCATTTCTGAAGAATAATCCCCAGATGGCCCAGTTCCCGCTGCTCCTCGCGCCGAACAGAGAAGTCTACAACAAGACCGGCAACGTGAAGGAAGCAATAGACGCCGGAATGAAGCCGTATGAGGCGATGGGACTCAAATGGAGCGGTGAATGGATGGCAATGCAGGTGCCAGGAACATCTTACATCTCGGTTAACCACGGAGTGAAGAAAGTCGGACTCTCCTGCAATTCATGCCATTCGAAACATGGCGTCATGGATTTCAAAGCGCTCGGATATACGACGGAGCAGACGAAGCAGCTTGAAGAAAAGAAGTAGGTAGTCAAAAGAGATATCTTCTCGCAGAGTCAGGTCTGCTTCGCGCTGAGTGGAATGATTCGTGAGGATATTGAGATTGGGCCGGCTGCCTCACGCAAAAACTTGAGGCAGCCCTTTTTATGCGGGGAGAATCCCCGTACTCATCACATGAGCGCACGAGTCGACCTCTCATCTCTCTCCTCGCGAGAATTTCCCCTACCGTGTCCATGAAATTGCGAGACAATCTTTTGATCGCTATCTTCTGGAGATTTTCAAACGACTGAACAGCCACAGCTAGTCTTATGAGAGGATCGGGGAGTTCGAAGAGGACGATCCATTCTCTGTTTCCTGTCGGTCCAGATCAATGACATGATGATGCGTCATCACACAGAATCAGAGCCGGGAGGCGAAATGAGAGCAGGAAAGATCTTGAAGGCGATTCACATATCGATTGTTGTTGTCTTTGCCGCGATACCGTCAATCGCGCAGACGCATCTCGGCGACTTCACGTCGTACATGGCGAAGGGGAACGAGGTGACGATTCACGCGGACAGCTCAGCACTCCGACTGATTTTCTATAGGCCCAATGTGGTACGCGTCGATTATATGCCGGCTCCATCAGCGAGATCCACGCCGTCACTGGTCGTCATTCGGGATTCCGCTCAGACAGTCGGCGTGTCGGTCGTCGATGGAGATTCCAGCCTTACTCTGACGACATCTTTGCTGAGGATCGTTTGCAACAAGTATCCACTGAGTGTAGCATTCTTCGATACAGCGAATCATCCGCTGCTCTGCGAACCTCTCTCCGGTGGAGCCTGTTCGAAAAAGTCGGAACGGTCGGAAAGTTTCACGATTCAGCCTGATGAACATTTCTACGGCACCGGTGAGCGCGGGTTGAATTTCGACATTCGCGGTCTTGCCTTCGACAGCTACAATGAGCAGCACGGTGGATACCCTCGTAACGGAATTCCACCTACCATGAACGTCAATGTCCCTTTCATTGTCTCTTCCAACCATTATGGCATCTATTTCGACGACACTTACAAGGGACATTTCGACGTCGGGCATTCCAATCCCAGCCTGCTCACTTACGCCGCAACCGGAGGAGAGCTTTCGTACTATTTCATTTATGGTTCCACTTACAGCGAAATACTCTCCGACTACACATGGCTGACCGGCAGAGCGCCCCTCTTGCCGAAGTGGGCCTACGGTTACATCCAGTCGAAGTTCGGCTATCGCAATTATCAGGATGCCGAGCAAGCGATACAGACTTTCCGGGCGGACGGTATTCCATGTGATGCTATCGTGCTTGATCTGTACTGGTTCAAAAACATGGGAGACCTCGATTGGGACACTGACTCGTGGCCAAATCCCGATCGGATAACGTCGAAGTTCCTTTCACAGGGCTTCAAGACAATAGTCATAACGGAGCCATATATTGTTCAAAAGTCCCCGAATTTTGCTGCGGCAGGCGAAAAAGGCTACCTTGCAAGAAACGCATCAGGCCAAAGTTACATTATGAGCCATTGGTGGTCGTGCCATTGCAATGCGGGGTTACTGGACATCACCTACCCGGCAGCGCAAACATGGTGGTGGAACAAGTATCAGCGAATTTTCCAGGCCGGAATCTCCGGCATCTGGACCGATCTCGGAGAGCCTGAGAGAGACTACCCGGACATGCAATTCCACATGGGACCGGACGCCGAAGTGCACAATGTCTACGATTTCATATGGGCCAAGACACTGTTCGACGGGTTCAATCGTTCCTTCCCCAACAAGCGCTTGTTCAACCTAACACGGTCAGGTTACGCGGGCATACAGAGGTTCGGCACGGTAACATGGTCAGGGGATGTCGCTAAGACTTTCGGTGGGCTGGCCGTACAACTGCCGATACTCCTCAACATGAGCATGTCCGGTATTACTTATCATAATTCAGACATAGGCGGTTTCACCGGAAAGCAGCCGACAACTCCCGAACTTTACACAAGGTGGATGGAGTTTGGTGCGTTCTGCCCGGTGATGAGGGCGCACGGCTACGACGGACTCGGCGGCACGGAGCCGTGGGCATTCGACTCGACCAGCCCGACCACCGAGGGCATCGTCAGGAAAATTATCGAGCTCCGCTATTCGCTCATGCCATATAATTATTCCGCGGCGCACCAAGCGTATGGGACCGGATTGTCCATGGCAAGACCTCTTGTCATCGAATATCCGGATGATCCGAATGTAGCCAACGAGAGCTCCGCTTATATGTGGGGAGACGATTTCCTGGTTGCTCCGGTAGTGCAGCCGGGAAAGATCAGCCAGACTTTCTATCTGCCTCGGGGAAAATGGATAGACTTCTGGAATGATCGAGTGTATATCGGCGGTGAGAGTGTAACTCTCCCAGCCCCAATCAGCCAGATCCCGTTGCTGGTCAGAGCTGGAAGCATTATACCGATGCAACCGGTGATGCAATACACCGACCAGTTTCCTGCCGACACCATCATGCTTGCGATGTATCCGGACTCTGCGTCACCAGCCCGCTTCACTTTGTATGAAGACGATGGAAAATCTCTTGACTACCAGTCAGGTTCATATTCCGAGACTGTCTTTGAAGAGAAAATGAATAGAGGCGAGAACCCGGACGGGGACAACATGGAAATATCGATCGGTCGTTCAAATGGGAATTACCAAGGAAAGCCCGCGCACAGAGTCTACTTATGTGAGATTCACGAGATATCTCACCAGCCCAGCAGTGTAGTCGTCAAAGGTGTTCCACTTCGCAGAGTAGATTCCGCAAACTCGCTCAAGACATCTGCCTCTGGATTTCTCTACGATGATTCCACGAGGGTGCTCTATATCAAGAGTCGGGTCGACACAGACAGCTCGTATTCGATAGAGATAGACAGTGTGAGCATCGATGGCGCGAAGGCGGGATTGGGTGGTTCATCGGGCGATTAGCTCGGTAGGATTACGTCGCGACGTTCAGCTGACCAACCCCGGTCAGCCACGCGCCGTGACCCACGTCTCTGAGAGTGTACATCATGCCGGGAAGAAAGTTGTCCGCCTTGATGAGCGGAACCCGTCATGATGTGGGGCGACACGGAGGCGATGTTCTCTTCTATGGAATACGGAGACAGACTTCAGCAAGCTGACCGCACGAGCGACGGATTGTTTCGTGGAAATTCGGCGAGACGGTGTTGAAAGAGGCAGCGGTCAGTTGCCTCGTCAGACAAAGTTTGCCAGAATCTCAGAAGTTTGAGTCATGGAAGTCGCCAACGACATGGAAGGACTTCCATGCCGATAGAGATCGGCGGCGATTTCAGGAGGGGATGAGGCCAATCAGGCAAGCGCGGAAGGGTTTCCATTGTTTTTTGCAAAGGGGCAAAAAGAGGACTTGACAGAGTCATTTCTTTTCTGCAGCTTTGGAAGCCCTTCCAAGAAAAGTGAGGCTATGGCGAGAAAGATTACTATTTACGACATCGCGAGAGAGGCTGGCGTGGGAATCGGTACCATTTCACGTGTAATGAATGGTCATCCAAGCGTCACCCCGGAAACCCGAAGCAAGGTAATGGAGGTCGCTAAGCGTCTCAACTACCAGCCTCACACGTACGCCCAACGGCTTGCCCGCCGACAATCCGAGACAATCTCGGCAGTCATTCCATTTTTTACTAACTACTTCTTCATCGAAGTTCTCCGTGGCGTTCAGGACAAAATATCCGAATTGGGATATGACCTCGTCCTGTACGGAGTCGAGCATGTCGATCAGGTGGAGAGCTACACAATCAAAGCACTGCAGCGAGGGAAGGTGGACGGCATACTGTTTTTCTCGATGAAGATACCTGAGAAGGTCCTCGCGAGACTGAAGGAGACCAATCTCCCGGTCGGTCTCATCGATACTATTTCGCCCGATTTTGATTCGATCTCCGTGGCAAATGCAGAAGGAGCATACACCGCCACCACTCATCTGATCGAGCTGGGGCATCTTTCCGTCGGCATGGTGAACGCACAGCCCGTAAGCGCGCCTGCTCTCGAACGAATGCAGGGATATCGTCGTGCGCTGGAGAGACACGGGATGTCATACTCGGACTCGCTGGTCAGAAGCGGAAGGAACACGAAGCAGGATGGTTTTAACCGGGACGCTGGTTACGAGGCAATGATGGAATTCGTCAAGATGGGTTCTGAGATGCCTAGAGCTTTCTTCATTTCATCCGATATACAGGCAATGGGCGCGATTGCCGCACTGAACGAAAGCGGGTTCAGAGTTCCGGAAGATGTTGCACTTGTCGGATTTGATGACATAGAACTAGCGCGACACATGAGGCTGACTACGATGCGACAACCGATGTTTCAGATGGGAGTTCTTGCGATAGAACGTCTGGTGGCAAGGATGGCCAATCCGAAAATGGAGATACTTCATACGACGTTTTCGCCAACGCTTATTGTGAGAGAGAGTTGCGGTGCTCTTACAAGAAACCAAAACTGAGGTAAAGCATGCGAAAGATTACCGGCTCTCTATTAATTTTGTTTTTGTCACTCAAGGCTTTCGCGGGAGACACCGGCAAGATTGCCGGCAAGGTTGAAGACGCTACAACCAAGGAGCCCTTAATCGGAGCTACTGTATTGGTGGAGGGGACGACGATGGGCGCTGCAACCGACATGGACGGAAGATTCGTGATCCTCAATGTCCCTCCCGGTTCTTACAATCTGAAGGCAACCGCCATCGGTTATCGGCCAATGGAGGTCAAGGACAACAGAGTCTCTATAGATCTCACGACCGACGTCAACTTTGAGCTTACCGAGTCGGCGGTTACGACCGAAGCCGTCGTTGTGACCGCGCAGCGGCCCCTGGTCCAGAAAGACATGACCGCAACGACAGCGGTTGTCGACAGCAGGCAAATCCAGTCTCTTCCGGTTACCAGCTTCCAGGACGTACTTCAACTCCAGGCTGGGGTCTTCGTCTCACCGAACGGAGACCTGCACGCGAGAGGAGGACGATCGGGTGAGATTACGTATATGATCGACGGAGTACCTGTCTCCGACGCGTACAACGGTTCTCCCGTTATCGGTGTCAACACGAGCTCGATCCAGGAGATGCAGTTAGTGACCGGAGCTTTCAACGCAGAGTACGGGCAGGCCATGAGCGGCATTGTTAACATTGCCACGAAGACCGGTGGAGACCAGTTCAAAGGAATGATCACAGCTTACACCGGTGCCTACGTGACGAGCCATTCCGACGTATTCACCGGCCTTCAGACTATAAATCCCCTGAACGATAACTGGCTCGAAGGTTCGCTCGACGGCCCGATCGTCAAGGATAAGCTGTTCTTCTATGCAGACGCCAGGTATTTCCACAACAACGGGTACTACTATGGCATCAGAAAATTCAATACCTACGATATCACGAACGCAAGAGACGCCAATCCTGCGAACTGGACAATTCAGGAGACTGGAAACGGCCAGCTCGTTCCTCTGGCTCCATATTGGGAGGCGTACCTGCAGGGGAAAGTGACGTACAAGCCCACCGCAGAAATCCAGATCTCCTATGACTACATTCTCGATAATAGCCGCGGAATGGATTTTTCGACTTCGAATGAAGATGACTTCAAGTACAAGTACAACCCAGACGGGATGCTGAGCAATTTCACAAAGGGCTACCTGAACACAATCAACTTGACTCAGACATTGAGTCCCAGAACATACTACACGCTCGGACTTTCATATTACTTCCACGATTTCAGGGAGTACAACGACCAGAATCCGTTCTCGCTTTCAGACTTGTTTACCAGACAGGATCCTTTCAATCAGCCATACGTGCACACAGCTCTGCTGCAGTCACCCGAAGGGACTTTCGTAACGGGCGGCACGAACATGGCGCACAACGTGAGAAACACGGATACCTACATTGCGAAGTTCGACATCACAAGCCAGGTTACAGACAACCATATGATCAAAGCCGGTGTGCAGTTCACACAGTACCAGCTTTTCCTTCACAACATCAATCTCCAGATGTCCCCGATCGATATCAATCGTGACCCGATCGTCAACGGCGGACCTTTCCTTGAGGGACCGGTCGTGATACCGGGACCTGAGTCGCCGAATAATCTCTACTACCTGCACAAGCCTCGACAGTTTTCTGCGTACGTCCAGGACAAAATGGAGTACAGGTCGCTTATCGTGAACTTCGGCGTCAGGTTCGATTGGTTTCACCCGGACGGTCAGGTCCTTGCAAACCCGGCTGATCCGAATGTCTATATTCCGCTGGAGGGACAGTACCAGGACAGCGTGATCGCCCCCCTCGGAAACGGAATTACGGCGGCTAACCAACACGAGATTGCCGTGCAAAGAAGGATGGCTTTCTGGTACAAGAACGCAACTGACAAGTACCAGTTTAGCCCGAGGCTCGGCGTTTCATTCCCGATTTCGGATCGCGGCATCCTTCACTTCTCATACGGTCTTTTCTTCCAGATCCCTTCCTTCGATCAACTTTACCAGAGTCCCGGATACAAGCTGCAGCTGGCGGGTAACACCAACCTCGGAATTATTGGAAACCCGGATCTAAACCCGGAACAGACGACAAAGGGCGAACTCGGATTGCAACAGCAACTCACAGACGACATATCTATAGATGTCACGGCTTTTTTCAACGACATAAGAAATCTGTCGGGGACGCTAAATGAAATCGAGTACGTTACAGGCGGAGCGGCGCAATACAGCAAGTATGTGAACACAGATTTCGGCTTCGTGAAAGGCGTCGTTGTAACCATTGACAAAAGGTTGTCTAATTCGTGGGCTGCGTCTGTCGATTATACTTTTCAAATCGCGAAGGGAGACGCCTCCGATCCCAATTCGGCATTCAACCTCAGGAATAGCGGGGTCCTTCCGGAGACTCAGCTGATACCGCTCGACTGGGATCAGCGACACACGTTGAACGCTACACTGACCTACGCAAACGCGTCGGACTGGGGAGCGAGCCTCGTGTTCCGATTCGGCAGCGGTACGCCTTACACGCCGCAGTCTCTCTCGAATGTCGGTCAGCTCGTCTACAATTCTGCACTTAAGCCCGCCACATACGATCTCGACGCACGCATTTATAAAAACTTCCAGTTGGGAGAGAATGCATCTATAATGCTCTTCGCACGCATCAATAACCTTCTCGATATTAAGAATGCGATCAACGTGTACACTGACACCGGACTGCCGGGCGTGTCGCTCGCAGAGCAGGACCTCCTCGCGACGAATCCGTCTCAGAGAATCTCGACGGTTCAGGATTGGTACACGAGACCGTATTACTACTCCGAGCCTCGCAGGATCGAACTTGGAACTACAATTTCCTTCTAAAGCTAAAGGTTGATTATGAGAAGACTTGCTATCGCTTTCTTGGTTTCCACTCTCTGCGGAGTCGCATTCGGGCAAACGAGTCAGTACATAAACTACGCGAAGACTCACAGGGGCAACGCGCTGTACACGCGCTTCGGCGTACATAACGGGAACAGGATCGCCATCTCATTCAGAAACAACGGCTCGATTGCAGGGACGAACGCAAACGATGTTCGTGGCTACTGGCCCTTTCCGGCCACGCAGGACAGCTACATAGGCGATGTGACTCCACTAATCGGGATACAGATTCCGATTAGAGACTACACGGGAGACGGGGTCCCGGATACTCTGCATTCGGTCACGATTTCTCCAGGTCCAAGGAATGGCCAGAGTGCGAAGGTCGATCCGCTGGACGGACACTTCCAGGGCTTTCAGCCGGAGCCGGGCTACGTGAATCTCGGCCAGGACACCGTAGCGATGAGCCAGATACCAAGCTCGTGGCCAACAGTATGGCCGGATCACCCGGACTGGGTGGATCCCGCGACTGGAAAGGCACTGTGGGATGGCTACTTCGGAAAAGGGGTCTTCAACGCCGATCAGGAGAGCTATTTTGTCATGGACGATGCTGCGGACAACAGCGTGCAGCAACGAACTAACGATTTGTTTCACCCTGATTCGACGGACACGACGAGAGACGGAATGGGTCTGGTCGTGGCGGTTAGGGGACTGCAGTGGTCACAAATCCAGGCGCAGGATGTTCTCTTCTGGCTGTACGATATCACGAATATCGGAACAACCAACTACGACAAAGCCGATTTCGGTCTGATAATCGGAGGATGCGTCGGCGGGTATGACAATGCAACAGGAACGCTCGGAAACATCTGTAAAGACAATCTTGCCTACTTTGATCTCAACAATAACCTGACGTACACATGGCAGGCGGATGACAATATGTACCAGCCTGGTTACATCCCTTTGAGTCAGGTTCTGCAGGGCGTACGCACAAATATTGGATACGCCGGCTACGCTTATCTGGAAAGTCCGGGGAATCAGTACGACGGGATCGACAACAACAACAGCAGCGTCGATCCTAATGCGCCTGCGTTCTCCTCCAAGGACTTCACTTTCAATTCGGCTGCCAACGAGTACGAAGCGACGCGCACCCTCAGCAGGTCGAGCGCCGGCAACGATCCCAGCTGGCCTAGCAACGAGATCGTACTGACCAGTCTCGAGACAGTCACTATGAGCACGGGCACTGAGGTTCCTTTTCAGACGGTTCAATACCAGCGAAAAGTCGTCATGCTGGATACGCTCTTGAAGAGTCCGACAGATACGGTGACAGTCTATTCTCAGGGAGTACCGTACAGGATCTACGACGGTGAAACGCTCTCGGAAATTCCGAACAACGGCTACGACGATAACCTGAACGGTCTCATAGACGAGAACCATGATCTTCATTATGAAAGATTATTCAAAGACAGTCAGGGCAATGTAATTAAAGAGGATCTCAGACCTCTCTCTTACATCGATTATATGACCGGAGCCGGCACCGACAACACAATGGTCGATGAGGCACGCGACAGCGGTCCAGGCCACCTTGTTACGAGCTGGGTTCCCGACTACACGCAGCCCCGCGACCCGACCACAGGGAAATATCCCGGCGTCATGAAGCCTCACTGGTCCGGCGACGAAAACGGCAACTGGGTGCAGCAGTTCGACGATGTGGGAGCCGACGGTGTAGCAAACACACATGACTTCGGCGAGGGTGACGGCATGCCTACCGAAGGAGAGCCTCACTTTGACAGAACCGATGTCAACGAATCTGATCAACTCGGACTGACAAGTTTCAATTTCTTCAACCAGCCTGATTCGCCGGACATGAGCAAGAGCGAAGTCCTGTGGAACAGGATGGTCCCTGGATATTTCGACGTCATACCACAGACGCCGATGGACGGAGATTTCATTTTCGCGTCGGGCTATTTCCCGATGCCGTCACTCCACACCGAAAGATTCTCGATGGCACTCGTCTTCGGCGCGGACAGCTCAGCCATTTTCGACAACAAGCAGATAGTCCAGCAGATCTACGACAACAATTACAATTTCACAAAGCCTCCTTACAAGCCGACTCTGACCGCCGTGCCGGGAGACAAGAAGGTGACCCTGTACTGGAATAACGTTGCGGAGAGTTTCGTCGATAACACAATCCAGGACACCGCGAAGCAACATACATTCGAAGGATATAAGATCTACCGCTCGACAGACCCCGGTTTCACCGAAGGCGATGGTCAGGCAATAGCCACTTATGATCTGGTGGACGGAGTTCGCGGGTATTTCCTTCCGCAGACGCAGGCCCTCGCAGCGCTGCCGAAGTTTTATCTCGGTAACGACATTGGCCTGGTTCATACGTTTGTCGACAGCGGTTTGCAGAACGGCCAGGGATATTATTATGCAGTCACGGCGTACACCAAGGGCGACGCAGAAAACAATGTGTATCCTGCCGAGACGCCTAAGTTTGTGACCGTCGACGCCAAGGGAGTCGCGCATCCGGATATAAATGTTGCCTACATCGTGCCGCAGGCGCCAACCGCAGGATATGTCGGGCCGGATGTTCCGAACATGCTTCAGCGAGTACCGGGGACCGCTAACTTTGGCACCGGCCAGGTGTATCTTAATGTACTTAAACCGAGCTCGGTTCCGGACAAACTGTATCGTGTCGCCTTTGGAGATTCGATCGCGAACTTCGTCCCGGTAACGAAGAGCTACTACGTTATCGATTACAGCGACTCCACATCGCCGGACACACTCCTTAATGCCCCACTGGTTCCTAACGAGACCGTCGGCGATTTCGACAACTATGTATTTGACGGAATGTACTTGACGGTAAACAACTCCTGGGGAGTGACTCCGATTGATACTCTTTCGGGATGGAATAGGACTTATCCTTTGTCCAACCTCAGATTCAAAGGACCGATCGCATTTCCGTTGCAGAGCGGCTTCAAAGACGTCGGCATTGCCTATCCGAGGGATTATCTGATCGTGTTCGATTCCGCTCTTGTCGATTCATCGACCCAGTTCTCATTGCACAAGACCGGGGGAGGAGTCCAAACAATTCCGGCGATGCCTGTCAACTTCAGGGTCTATGACGCCCGCACTCATGAAAGAGTCGGCTGCATCTTCGTCCCGTTCCCGTCGAAGATCAGACCGACAGGCTTCGTGGTTCCGAATTCCCAGATTGTTTTGCTTCAGAACTTGAAGACGAGCTCGGGTACCGACACGACAGTAGTTGCATGGTACTACACTTTTACCGGCAACGATTCGACTTACCACATGCCGACGTTCGGCGACACGCTCTCGCTGTTCACATCCAAACCGTTCAGCGGCAGCGATCTGTTTCAGATACACACTCAGGCGGCGACCGTCGACAAGAAGCTGGCGAGTGAGTCGTTAGGCAACATAAGGGTGGTGCCGAATCCGTACGTAGCGGCGACGACGCAGGAGCAGCCTCTCCCGCCTGGAATAAACAGCGGTCGCGGTACGAGAAAGATCTCCTTCATCCACCTTCCGCCGAATTGCACGATCTATATCTATACATCGAGAGGCGAGCTGGTACGAAAACTTTCCATGCCGACCGGGCAAAGCATCGGTGACGGCACCGTCGACTGGGACCTGCGGACAGATGCCAACCTGGAGGTTGCCTACGGCGTTTACTTCTACATGGTGGATGCGCCGGGAATAGGTCAGAAGTACGGCAAGATCGCGATCATAAAGTAGGCGAGGTCAGAAATGAGAATTAAGATACTTGCAGTCGTTTTGGCCTTGAGTGCTACTCAGGCTTTCTCGCAGAACAAAGTCGGGACAACGGCAGCGCCGTTCCTTGGCATCGGTGCCGGACCGCGTGCGATCGGGATGGGAGGTGCGTTCACCGCCGTTGCTAGCGACCCGTCGGCCCTTTACTGGAACCCGGGCGGCATTTCGAGAACCGGGCAATCGGCCGTTCTGCTCGAACATACGAACTACCTCGTCGGCACGAGCTTCAACTATTTCGCCGGCGTAATCGCTCTCGATCAGGACAACGCGATCGGCTTGAGCGTTACGAACCTCGATTACGGAAGCGATCTCGTCACTACCGTTTCTCAACCCGACGGGAACGGGGAAACATGGAGCGCGAGCGACTGGGCCATTGGGCTTTCGTACGCGAGAAACCTCACCGACAGGTTTTCGATCGGCGGTACGGCGAAGTTGATTATGCAGAATATCTGGCACGAGTCCGCTACCGGTTGGGCTCTAGATGCCGGGCTTCTTTATATCACGCCATTCAACAATATGAAGATCGGGATGGAGATCGCGAACTTCGGCACCGATATGCGGCTTGGCGGATCCGATCTCCTCGTCTCCTATGATCCCAATCCATCGATGGCGGGCAACAACAAGAACATCCCTGCGCAGTATTACACCGATTCGTATCCGCTTCCTCTCTTCTTCCGAGTCGGCCTGGCGATGGACGTGATCGATGCCGGTGAAAATCGCCTGACGCTTGCCGCTGACGCGATACATCCGAGCGACAATGATCAGAGTCTGAACGTAGGCGGTGAATATGCATGGAACAACTTTCTCTTTGTCAGAGCGGGGTACAAATCGTTGTTCATCCCGAACAGTCAGGAAGGATTGACGCTTGGAGTCGGGCTCCGTTACGCAATAACAATGCATCTCGTTTTGAATCTTGACTACGCTTATGAGAACTACGGGCAATTGAAGAACTTACAGGAGTTCGCTTTGTCGGTGAGCTTCTGAGAAGAAAGAGGAGGAATTAGAGGAAAATGCGCAACAGCTTGCTGTTCGGTCTGATTTTCTCCGCGGCGATCGTGTATGGTCAGGGCACAGGCAAACTCGTTCCGGTCACATTTCAGTTCACGAGGGCGGTCTCCGCACCGGATGTCGGAATCGGATTGAACGGCAGCTTCAACAATTGGGGGAATAATTCCGACGGAACCGGCGGCAACGCACACCTGATTCCGATGACAAATGCCGGCGGGAATTTCTGGACCAGAACAATCGACATTGTGCCTGGAACTTACGCATACAAGTTTGTCACGTACAAGGTCAGCGCATCCGGGGACACTACGGTAGATTCGTGGTTCACCGATCCTCTCAATTCGAATGTCGATGGATCGGGTTATTACAACAGCGTCTTGAACGTCAGCGACCCGATGATCTACTATCTCCTCCCGCTGAACAACGGGGCGATCAACACGAGGAAACCCGACATCTCCGCGCTGATCTCCTGGGCTACCACATCATCAATCTCGGCCTCATCGTTGAGCATTTCGCTCGACGGACAGCCGGTAGCCGATGCATCACAGTACTTCGACGCGACGGCACGCGAGGTGGATTTCGTGCCGGCGGTCCCGCTCTCGATGGGTCAGCATACCGCGGTCCTCGCAATTTCTAATTCAACCGGTATTTACGACACAGTCAAGACTACCTTCACCGTTACCAACGCGGTCGTCTCTGCACCATACACTTTTCACTTTGATCCACTTTCCCCCAATTTCAAACTTGTCGGACCGCTGGAGAGTGTTGCGGTGAAAGGGGCTTTCAACAATTACGGAGCTGACCCGTTGACCGGACCGGACAGCGACGGTGTTTACTCGTACACGGTGCCATTGAGCGTCGGGGTGCCCAACTCTTACCAGTACATCATCAACGGAGGCCAATACATAGATGATCCGGATAATCCACTCCTGGATGAGAACTTCCAGACGGTTGCCGTCAAGCAAGTGAGCCCCGATCCTGACTTCGTGTTTGTACAGCCAAGGCAGGGGCAAATCTTCACGCCCGGCAGTGCCATGGCTGTTAAGGCGAATCTGATGATGAGTGATTCGTCCATAGCCATCAATCAGTCATCGGTGGTTGTGTCTCTTGACGGGACGCCGCTTCCGATCGCCTCGGTGGATTCGATCGACGGAGGAGTCTCCATACAGACATCGCCATTCACGTTGACGCAGGGGAGGCACCAGCTGAAGTTCACAGGCGCCGACGCCAACGGGAATTCGACGACATCGTATCTGACATTCGGCTCGTTTCAATCGGGAACCGGTTTCCATTACGTTGACAATGATTATGACGACAACGGACCCGGCGGCTACAAGTACCCTTCCTTTTCTCCGAAGGGGAGCGCCGATCTGAAGGAGATAGACATTGCCACAAACGCCACGAACGACTCGCTGGTGTTCACGGCCTCTTTAGCGTCAATTTCGGATTACACCAGGCTCACGTTCGAAATCCTGAACTCGCTCGGCAGTTCGCTTATCATGGATCCCAACAATGCGGGAATACAAATACCGGACTATGCGAACCGCGGTGTTTATTTTGTGATCGCGCCGCCGAACTCCTCCGTTCTCTCCGGCAGGGAAAATGAGATTTACGACAGCACGAATATTTCCAACCCAGGCATCTACGCAATTAGCGTGAATCAGAACGCGAAGACGAGCGGAGTGTTTACGTTCAGCATTCCCATCAATCTTCTCGAGTCCCAGCTGGGAACATTCGCGAACGGCTGGCACTTCATCGCATACACGACTCTCGGCAACGGTTCGGGAGATTGGAAAGTCACTCAGCCGTACGGCGGGTCCGGTTTCGATGAACAGCCGAACGTCTATGACGCCGCGTTCTTCTACAACAATCAAATCGAGAAGACAAACCTTGCTGATTTCAACTATTCATTCAACTACGGCGGTTCCAAGTATGTCAAGCTCGCCTCGGACATGCGCGGCGTTCTCCTCATCAGGCCGGGCGACATTTCGTCCGCGATTGCCGGGAAGCCTTACGTTCGGATACTGACAGATGGAGGGAACATTCGATGGGGTGACAGCGTGACGGTCTATGTCGCGGTGAGTGATTCGACAATTTCGACCGGGACACTGATGGCAGGTGCGAACAATCTGCCGATCAGCTTCACGAACGACACCGGCGCGGTAATCGTCCCGCTCATGGATGGGACGAACGAGCTCCAGGCCTCCGTCCAATACGGCTCTGGACAAACGAGCTACAGCAGTAAGGTATACTTCAACCTGATAAGAGTCCATGAACCGCAAATCAACATAGTCAAGACGGTCTCCGGCGGAACGGTGACCTTAGACGCGTCAGCCACTACAAACATCGACGGTCTTGGACAGGCCTATACATGGACGCAGGATGCTTCGAACCCTAAACAAGTCCCACTCTCGGGCTCGTCATCTGCAACTGTGACATTTGCGACTCCGACGAGACCTGGCGAGTACTACTATACATTCCATTGCTCCACATCTAGGGACAGTTCTTTCGAGAGAGTCGTCCTCGAAGTTGACAGCACGGGAGCATATTTCCCTGGTACTTCGGATTGGCACGCTGCCTGGATCGATTCGGCGATAATCTACGAAGTGTACGTCAAGACCATGAGTGTGGACGGAAACTTTGCGGCATTGACGAACCGGATACAGCAAATCAAGAGCTTAGGCGTCAACACGATCTGGCTGATGCCGATCTATCCCGGCCCGCAGCTCTCGCCGAGCCAGCCTGGCTACGCGATCTCCGATTATTTCCAGGTGAATCCTGTTTACGGGACGCTCGGTGATTTCAAAACTTTCGTCGATTCCGCTCACGCCAACGGCATCCGTGTGATGCTCGATTACGTCGTCAACCACACGCATAACACTCATCCGTTCATGATCGACGCGATGAAATACGGGAAGTACTCTCCGTATCGGAACTTCTACATGTGGAACGCGGACGGTTCGTATTACCACCTTTACACCTGGACGGACCTTCCTTCGATCAATTATGACTCCACCGGCTATCAGCAAAACATGAACTACCTCATCGGCATGGCGAAATACTGGGTGGAGAACTACAACATCGACGGGTTCAGGTGCGATGTCGCGTGGGGAGTCAACGACCTTCGGCAGAACGGACCGATGTTCTGGCAGGACTGGCGTCAGACTTTGAAGACAATCAAGCCCGATCTCTTCCTCCTCGGAGAAATGGATGCGACCAGATACTACGCTCCTTATGATTACTTCGGAAAGAAGTTCGACAGTGGCTATGACTATTCGACGATCACTGCTTTAAGGAACGCGTTCGACAACAGCACGCTCACCCCGCAGCTCGACAGCGCGGAAGCATACTACGCCTCGCCCCATTATCCGCCATACGCGATACCGATGCACTACATCGAGAACCACGACGAGCCGAGGTTCATCTCGCAATATTCGGTGGACCAGACAAAGGTTGCGGCGATTCTCGACCTGACGCTTCCCGGAGTACCGCTGATCTACGCCGGGCAGGAAGTCGGGGAGCAGACAAATCGAGGTCTGATAGACTGGTCCGACCCCGACAATCTTTTGCCTTTTTACAAAAAGCTCGTCTCGATCAGGAAGGACTATGAGGCTTTCAGCGTCGGGAAGTATTTCAACGTGAATACCACGTCTCCGGATTCTATTTTTGCATTCGCGCGCGTGACCGATTCGTTGTCTGCACTTGTCCTGAACAATGTCACCGGCGGTTCGGTGCAGTTCAATGTGCTGGCGGACTCTTCGCTCTTCGACCTGCTGCCTCAAAAGCAATATTATTTCAATGATGTACTCAACGGAGCCGTGTACCCCGTTACGGCATCGACGGTGCAGGACATGGCCATGACCCTTGCGCCGAATTCATCGGATGTGCTGATACTTTCCGATAAAGCCTTCGTGACGTCGGTCAGGGAAGAGACGGGCGTTCCGCTCACGTACGAACTCTATCAGAACTATCCGAACCCGTTCAACCCGACTACGACGATTCAATTTTCCATAGCGAGCAAGGTGCCGACAAATGTCCGACTCACTGTATACAACGTCCTTGGGCAGAAGGTCAAGACTCTTGTAGATGATTACAGATCACAGGGCACTTACCGAGTCATCTGGGATGGCCGGAACGAGGGCGGGAACATGGCGGCAAGCGGCGTTTACTTTTACATGCTGAAGACAGACAGTTTTATTCAGACAAAGAAAATGTTATTGCTAAAGTAGGGAGGTGGTTTATCGTAAAGGGGATGAAACCGGATTTACAATCAACAATGTCAAACAAACAAAAAGAGGAGTAATACTATGTTAAAGCGTCTTACAGCTTTAGCGATCGTGGTCCTGCTTGTGGGATTCTCTTCTCAGGCTTTTGCCACGAAAAACATCAAGTTTCAGGTTGACATGGGCATCCAGATGCAGCTCGGGAACTTCCACCCGGCGACAGACAGCGTAGTCATCCGTGGAGATTTCCAGGAGATGGCAGGTGACACAACTGTCTGGGGCGGAAACATGTTTACAATGGCGAAGTCGGCGACGAACGATTCGATCTACACTCTCACGATTGCGTTCCCCGATTCAGCTGCTGGGAAGGGTATTCAGTACAAGTATGTCATCCACAACGCGACATCCGCAGATGCATGGGAAAGCATCGCAAACAACCGAACATACTCGATCACCACGGATGCCAACCAGGTTATCCCGCTTGTTTACTTCGCCGACCGCACGACCGCCGGCTTGACTGCGAATATTACGTTCCAGGCGGACATGACCGCTCTCCTGGCTGCCGGTTTTGATCCTACCGTAGATTCGATAGGTGTGATGGGACCGTTTCCGCCGACGAACTGGGGGACTCAGGTGACGATGTCCCCGGTGTTCGGCAGCCCGACCACTTACGCCGTCACAATTCCGTTGACCTATGCAGCAGGATCGCAGGTCGAGTATAAGCTTCATGCACAGGGACGGGATCTATTTACTAACAGCGGCTGGGAAAATTCTGGAAGCGGCGCCGGATGGGATGCAGGTGGAAACAGGGTCTTCACCTTCAGTGGAAACGATACGACACTGGCTGCAGTGAGCCCGAATATCAACATCACCGCTGCGACAACGAGTGCGGACACGGTGACTTTCACGGTCAACATGAACGGTGCGACGGAGAGGTACCACAATTCTCCCATCATCGGAGTTACCGCGGTCTATATCGGAGGTGCGGATGCGCCGTTGAAGTGGCCCAGCAACTGGACCTTCCCGGATACGACTTCGGGTACCGGCTACCTGCTCGCTCTATATGACGATGGGAACCTCGCTCTGCATGGCGACAGTGTGGCGGGCGATGGCAAGTGGTCCACCATAATCGTGTTCCCTGCGCAGTCGGTATCCGCACTTCAGTACAAGTACGGCGCGGTCTTCGCAGGCGTCGACACGCTCAACGGTGGAGTGAGCTACCTTGACAATGAAGCGGGATACGCTAACAACCACACCGTCGTCCTGACAGGCTCTCACCAGTACGTGTACAACAAGTTCGGAGATCAGATCACGGCAATTCGTCAGAACCCCAATGCCATCAAGGTCCCGACCAGCTTCGAATTGAGCCAGAACTATCCGAATCCATTCAACCCGACGACGCAAATCAACTACTCCGTACCGAGGAACAGCTTCGTGACGTTGAAGGTTTACAACGTGCTCGGACAGGAAGTCGCGACGCTTTTCTCCGGCATGCAAAAAGCGGGGAATTATATAGCGACATTTGAGGCCGGCAGGTATGCAAGCGGTGTCTATTTCTATCGCCTGCAATCCGGCAGCTTCTCTTCGGTCAAGAAAATGATGTTGATGAAGTAATCCACTATTCCTCCTTCTGGTTGCTCCGTCCCGGCTTGCATCTGCCGGGACGGGGCTGGATTTCGCATGAAACCGCGGCCGTGAATGGCCGCAAAGGGATTTAGCATAAAGTCTGGCAGAAGTTCGGTGTCTAAGAGGAAGTCTTCTCACCGGGAAGAATGAAATGCCGGCCACTCCTCTACAAAATCCGGCCGGTGAGTTTCCGGGAGTTGGAATGCTGAGCAGGTTGTGCTTCTCCCTGAGTCGCGGTGCAGGGTGTGTTTCGGGTCCCTTGCACCGCCATTTTGATCTCTGGTCGGATCTTGACGACGTCGATAAACGGGCGATCACTGCAACATCAAACAGTTTGGACAGCGGTACGGGAGACAATCGATGAGATATAAGAAAGTCTGGATATTTCTAACAGCAGCCATTCTCTGGTCGTCTTCAGCCGCAGCACAGGTTTCACAGGTTCTCCCATCCGACGCGAAGCCGGGGGACACCGTCACCGTTATTTACAATCCTTCAGCATCCGGCGCTAACCTTGCTACCGCCACAAATCTGGTATTGCATTGGGGTATAAATGAAACCGGGGCTCAAGGCTCCGGCAACTGGCAGCAGCCTCCTCAATCGATGTGGCCGTCGGGCACGGTCGCGTTCGGCGACGGCAAGGGCGTTGAGTCTCCGATGGAGAAAAACCAGGACGGCACATGGAGCGTAAAGATCGTTACAAACGACACGACAAGAAGTATCCACTATGTTTTTCATACCGGAACGCCGGGGACGGAATCCGGAAGCTGGACCTGGTCGAGCAATGGGAACTGGAATTTCTATCTGGTCGAGCCGCCGAACTACGGCACAAAACAGGTCGAGTTCATATTCGACCCGCGCAGCTCTTCGGTGAGCTATGGTGGAACGGTCGACACAGTTTATCTTGCAGGCTCGTTCAATAACTGGGCGAACAATGTTTCCGGTGTGGTATCGACCCCGGCATTTGCCATGACTCGCTGGCCGGACGGGACGTTCAGGAAAATACAGACGCTTCCGATCGGCGGGCCAGCGCAATATAAATTTGTCATCAAACCGAATAATTGGTATACCGACCCGGACAATCCTCTTATCGATCCATCGAGCGGCAATTCGGTCATCAACGTCGACTCTTCCTCGCCGTCGATTGTCGAATTCAGCCCGGCGAGCGGCATTGTCTTCCGGAACGACACGAACTCGTTTGTGATCACCGCGCGAGCGCTGCAGGGATCAAGTTACGGCATTGAGAGGTTGAGTCTTCGCGTGACTATGGACGGCACGTCAATTCCGGCGACGGTCGACACGGCCGGAAATATCTCCGCGACGGTCTCGAATCCTGCGGTCGGAAGTCATGATGTCGTATTCTCAATAACGGACTCAGCAGGGGCAACTGCCGATGTGGTCTACGCGTTCGGGATATTCCCGGCATCATATGGATATGTCGCGGTGGATCCGAAAGGGAACGACAAAGGTCCGGGCAGTTACACTTACCCCGCGGGATACGTGAGTGGCTCGGCTGACATCGAAGAGATGCGGATCGTGCCTACTTCGAATGAAGATTCTCTCCAGTTTGTCCTGAAATTTTCAGATATAACGGCGAATACCGGCGCCTCGATCATCGTCACTTCATCTCCGACTGGAAACATGGTGCAGGATCCGATCGTGACTGATCTCCAGGAGCCGGACTGGCAGAGCAAAGGGATTTACATCGCACTTGTACCCGGAATGAGTTCGGCTAAATTCAATGCGGTGTATTCTTCCCGCACGCCCTTCACGGAAATGCTGAAACTTTCTTTGAATTCAGATCCGGCGGCGTCCGACAGTGTAAGTTTTAAGATTGCCCTTTCTGATTTGCAGGGCGTGCTCGGGACTTTCACAGGTAAGTGGTATCTCTCCGCTTTCAGCTACCTTGTCGACAACAGCGGAAACGTTGTGAAGATCACTTCATTGAATGGCGGTAGCGACAATATCGGCAATCCATCAGTGTTCGACGCATTAAATCTCTCCCAGAATCAACAGACAAGGATACTCTCGAACTACCTCGCGCCATCTTCAGGGTCTCCGGTCTTTGCCAGGCTCGATAATATCGGACGAGGTTACAATGCGATCACAGCTTCAGACATGGGGTTGAATTTCAGTGGCCTCCCGAATATCGTGATTCTCACACAGCCTGCCACCACTTATGAAGGAGCGTGGACAGTTGCGGGAGAAGTACTGAATGCCGACGGAACAATTGATGACAGCATAAGCTCCGTCACCTTCTATCTGACTCAAGGTGGTATCACGGCGGCAATGAACGGCGTTCCGGTTATGGCAGGGATGTTCAGCCAGTACGTCAGTCTCGATCCGGGCGACAACGCAATCCAGGTCAAGGCGATTAACAGTTCGGGGCAGAGCGCATATTCCGCCGCGCTGCACATAGATTTCATACAGGACAATTCACCATCGGCCGCGATAAAGTTCAAAGATAACGGCGCGTCGATCCTGGCGTACGGCGACTCAAGCGTCTCAAAAGTGGGCGGACCTCTGAAGTTTCAGTGGAGAATTGATACCGTGCTAAGCGCCTCGAAGCTTTCCGTCCCTTCGAATCTAACGTCGTCGCAGATAAGCGTGCCTCGCCCTTCCGTTTCGGGCGAATACTACTTTACTCTTACGGTTGTCGACACAGCGAACGATACGGACATCACCAGGAATTATTTCACTTACTACAAGACGGGTGACAGCATCGGTGTGCCATCATTACTGTCCGTCCCGGATTACGCTGAATCCGGTCGGATATACCAGATTTTCATAAAGTCGTTTACACCGCAAGGTACCATTGCCGCAGCAACCCAGCAGCTTCAATACATAAAGAACCTCGGCTACAACATAATCTGGCTTATGCCGATAATGCAGAACGAGTACCCGATAGACGGCATCGGAGCAGGGTACGACATCACAAATTTTTACAGCGTCGCTCCCGAATATGGCACGACGGTGGACTTCCACAATTTTGTCAATCAGGCACACGAGCTCGGCCTGCGCGTGATTCTCGATATTACTCCGAACCATGTTTCACCCTCGTATCCGTGGGTGAAGAGCGTCGCACGTTACAAACAGTACTCGCCTTACTGGAATTATCTCCAGCATTCGCTCGCGAATTACAGCGGCGAGCCTGATGGACTCGACGAGCATCTCAGCGCGGACAGCATGTATATACATTTCAGCAACTGGTCGCTTGCGAACCTTAATTGGAACGACCTCGATCTCCGGCTCGCGATGCTCGACGTGATGAAGTACTGGCTGAACGAAGGCGCGGACGGGTTCAGACTCGACGTGTACTGGGGACCGCACGGGAGATCCGGCGATGCAAACTTCGATCAGCCGCTTCGTAAGGCGATAAGGCACAGGAAGATGGACGCGTTCATCCTGGCCGAAGCGACAGGCACCGGCCCGAACAGCGAACAGTATTATGCCGATGACGGCGGAGGAGCCGACGCGTCTTACGACCGGAAGCTGTGGGGTGCGATGACCAACAGCGGTGCACAAAACGGTACGTCGCCGTTTACCTCCGGATTTGTCTCCAACATGAACATTCAGATACTCAACGGCGGTTACTATCCCGGACCGAACTCATATTTCCTCAGGTATCTTGAAAATCAGGATGAGTCAAGGCTGGCGTACGACTACAGCAATATCGATCAGACGATGCCTCTCGCGACCGTTCTCATGACTGTCCCCGGCATACCGATGATCTACGCGGGCCAGGAAGTCGGCTTCGGCGCCGGCATGGACCAGTTCAGCGGAAGAAGGAACACTGTCGTATTCAGCACACCGTACGCCAGAGCGTTGATCCCGCATTATGAGAAGCTTGGATGGATAAGAGGATCGTTCAAAGCATTCGACACGCAGAAAGATATTCCACTGTCTACCGGCAACAGTCTGGTATACGGTTACGTCAGACCGTACGCCGACCAGAACGCAATTACGCTCGTGAACTTCAGCTCTGCTGCGGCAACAGCCACCATTAATATCGTCGGGACGGGAGGCTCTGCCAACGTCAGCATTACCGGCGGAGCTGTAGACGGCAAGACGTATTATATGAATGATGTCTACAACGGCAACTCTCTACCTTTGACATTCTCAGGAGGCCAAACCTCGTTCTCGGCTACGCTTCCGGGTTACGGATCGGCGATCTACATATTAAGCGACTCGGCCATCAGCATGAGTTTTCCTGTCATAACCTCCGTCGAAGAAGACGCGGGTGCTTCGCAGCCAACCGAATTTTCACTTTCGCAGAATTATCCGAACCCGTTCAACCCGACAACCACAATCAGGTACACGCTGCCTGAAAAGTCTCGCGTGCGCATCGACATTTACAACACGCTCGGACAGCGCGTAGAGACGCTGGTGAATTCGGAACAGGCCGCGGGGATGTACAACGTCGTCTTCAACGGCAATCGCTTGGCTTCCGGAGTTTATTTCTATAAATTGACTGCCGGCTCATTTATCAAGGTGGACAAAATGCTGATGTTGAAGTGAAATCGCCGCTTCAGCAACGTAGTCGTCGTATGCGCGAAGGGAATTGTGATTTGACAGGAGTCCGGATGTCGCACTGCAATATGTTGGGGGGGAATCGGGTCGCGGAGCCGGGATTCAGAAGCGGTGCAAGTTGTGGACGGACATCCGTTTCGGGCACGAGGTTCATCGCGGTGTCGGCGGCCGTACTCATCTCGCTGTCGACGGTTCTGCTCGCATGTCCGGCGACGAGTTTCGCCGGTCAGAAACAGACTGTCGCCGAAAGCACCGACCACCTCGATACTCTCGCTATTGTGAACGGCGATCCAATCACCAGCGGGGAATTCCTGACCCGTTTCGAGATGTCGCTGTACCCCGGCAAGGACGATCCGACGATGCTCGAAAAGACAAAGCGCGGGTTCCTCTATTCCATGATAGCGGAAAAACTTCTCGCCCAGGCCGCCGATCAAACCGGCCTCCCGTACACGACGCCGGAAGATGTCCTGAGGAAAGAGATGGAAGACGTCTTCTTGCGCGATGCGCTCTTCAGGAAAGTGATCATCCCCCGGGCGGTCGTGACGAACGACGAAATCCTTCACGGTTTCGATATCTCGGTGCACAAGTACCTTGTCGACGCGTTCTACTTCGACGCGGACAGCTCGAAGGCCGGCGAGTTTCATTCGATGATCAGGAAGAAGCCGCGGACAGATATTTACCGGCTGGCAGACAGCCTCGGTGTCCGCCACGACACCCTCGAGATCCCATACGGTGAATCGAGCGGCGCCATCGAGAATGCCTTCTTCGGCCACACCAGGGGGTTCGTCTCGAAGCCGACCGTCACGGTGGACGGGCTTGTGATTTTCAAAGTGCTCGGACGAAAACTAAACGAGAAGTTTGTTTCCGGCTCCACGCCCGACAGGCTGTACAGGATAAGGCAGATACTTGTCAACAGGTTGCAGACCCGGCTCGGCAACGAGTATATCGAATCGCTTATGAAAGGCGTCCGCGTCGACGTGAACTTCCGGATCTTCAGGCCGCTGGTCTACGCAATCCAGAAGATATTCGAAAGACAGAATCCGCCGTCGTACGATCCGTATTACAGGCTGTCGCCGGCCGATCTTGTTGAACTCGGCCGGGAGTTTTATCCGGAGCTGAAGGAGCCGTTCCTCTCGTTCAAAGGCGGTTCGCTTTCGCTCGAGGACGTATTCCGGCAAATGCCGACGGCCATGTTCGCTTCCGACGATACGACGCTGCCGGGCATAACGTTCGCGCTTCACGGCTCTCTGCGGTTCATCTCCCAGAACTATTTCCAGGTACAGCGGGCAAAGGAGCTCGGCCTGCAGAATTCCTGGGAGGTCGAGCACAACGTGAAGATGGTCCTCGATGCCTTCCGTTCCTACCGCATGGCGGGTACGATAACCGACACGGTGAAAGTGACTCAATCGGAGGTCGACGATTATTTCGCGAAACATCACGACGAGGTCCTTAACTCCGTCCGCCTCAGGCTCAGGATTTACGAGGCCGACAATATCAACGAAGCCGTCGCCGTTTATACAAGGCTCAAAGACGAGAGGAACATGCCGGCGGATCCGAACGATACCACCGCGCGATGGGTCAGCGCTTTCAACCTGGGCGAGATCGGTGCCGTCCTGACACAGCTGAAAAGAGGAGACATCTACGGTCCCGTCGAGGAGCAGGGGAAGTATTTCATTTACCAGCTTCTTGACAAGAGATCGTCCGTCAACGACGCCGCCATCAAGAACAGCATCGAGGTGGCAAAACAGATGCTCCTCGCGAAAGAACGGAGCGAGACACTTTCCCGCTATATAGCCGGACTCGCCGAGAAGGACAATGTTAGAATGTTCAAACAGAACGTCCTGACACTGAAAGTGACGCCGTTCCAGATGCTGACGTACCGGCTGATCGGTTTCGGCGGAAGAATACTCGCCGTCCCGCAGCTTTATCCGCGCGAGGGATGGGTAAAATATTTTGACGAAAAGAAAAGGCCTCCGCAGCCGTGATGTGGGCCAAAGGAAGTAAGAGAAGATATCTGAGCACGGCAGGCGGCGAACGGACCGCGGCATCTCTGTTCCGTGCTGCGTGTTCCTTGTTCCTTTTCTCTGTGTTCCTTTCGTCTTGCGCAAAGAGTACACTCGAAGACCCGCACCAGATTGTGATCTGGCACCAGCTGCGGCCGGACGAGAGGATCGTGCTGGGCGAAGAGCTGGACAGGTTCATGAAGGAGAATCCCGGGATAAAAGTGACTGCCTTGTATAAAGAGACAGAGGAGCTTCGTTCCGGTTTCCAGATCGCCGCGATAGGCGGCGCCGGGCCGGATATCGTTTACGGACCGTCGGACCAGGTCGGCCCGTTCCAGGTAATGCAGATCATACTTCCTCTCGATACTCTTTTCAGCAAGGATTACCTCTCGCAGTTCAACCCGAAGGCTCTGGTCTACAGCCACGGGCATCTCTACCAGATTGCGGACAAGATCGGCAATCATTTAATGCTGGTGTACAACAAAGCGCTCTTGCCGAAGCCGCCTAAGACTATGGATCAGTTGATAGCCATAGGCAAGAGATTTACTCACGCGCCGAATTACTACGGACTCGTCTGGAATTACACCGAGCCATATTTCTTCATTCCCTTCCTCACCGGTTACGGCGGATGGGTGATGGATTCGCTCGGGAGCCCGACTCTCGACACTCCGGCGATGGTCTCGGCCCTCAAGTTCATGAAAGCGCTCAGGGACAAGTATAAGATCATACCGAAATCGTGCGATTATGAGACTGCCGACGCGCTTTTCAAAGAAGGGAAGGCCGCGATGATCATTAACGGCCCGTGGTCGTTCGGCGACTATAAAAAGGCCGGAGTCGATTTCGGCGTCGCGAGGATCCCGTTCATGCAGGAGACCGGGCGCTGGCCCGCACCCATGGTATCGCCGCTCGGCTTCTCGATCAACGCATCTGTCCCGGCGTGGAAGGTGCCGGAGGTCGTGAAGCTCATCAGGTTCCTCCTCAGCCCGGAGGTCGAGCTTAACTACACGCGACATTTCGACACGATCCCGACGCGGACGGCGCTGTACGACGACCCCGTCGTCCAGGACAACCCTATCGTCAGGGAGTCGGAGTACCAGATGGAAGTTGGCAGACCGATGCCGATAGTCCCGGAGCTCAGGGCGATCTGGGACGCGATGAGGCCGAGCTATCAGGCGGTGCTCGGCGGGACCGAAAGTCCCGAGAGGGCGGCGAAGGACATGCAGAAAAGCGCCATAGAGAAAATCAGGGAGATGGACGAATAAGAATCTCAGAAGTAAAATGTCAAATGTCAAAAATGTCTAAGGAAGTGGTAGTATCCGGCGCTCCCTCTCCTTGTAGGAGAGGGTTAGGGTGAGGTGCGTTTGAGAAGCCGAATAAGCAAACATATTAAAATGGAGATCTTCTCAAGGAATCTTTTCGATTCGGAAAGGCTGTCTCCAAATACGTTTGCATATTTTTTAATGATCCCGGCTGCCGCCGTGATGTTCGGCGTCGTGGTTTACCCTTTCTTCTATAACGTGGTGCTCTCGTTCTCGAACATGAGCCTGAGGCATTTCAGGGATTGGCACCTGATCGGTCTGCGCCAGTACGCCGAGGTCTTCAGGGGCAAGGTCTTCTATACGGTTTTCTTCAAGACGATCGTCTGGACTTTCGTCAACATATTCTTCCACGTCACGATTGGCGTATCGCTGGCACTGATTCTCAACCGCAAGCTCTTCGGCAAAGCGGTGATCCGCACCCTGCTGATACTTCCGTGGGCGATCCCGCAGGTGATAGTCGCGCTTACGTGGCGAAGCATGTTCAACTACGAGTACGGCGCAATAAATCTGTTCATATCGCATTACCTGAACATGGCCCCGGTCGAATGGCTCGGCAAGCCGGTCGAGGCGTTCAGCGCGTGCATAATTACGAATGTCTGGCTCGGCTTCCCGTTCATGATGACGATCGCGCTAGGCGGTTTGCAGAGCATCCCGCAGGAGCTCTACGAAGCTGCGGACATCGACGGCGCTTCGGGCTGGCAGAAGTTCTGGTCCGTCACCGTACCGCTCCTCAAGCCGGTCATGATCCCGGCCATCACGCTCGGAATTATCTGGACTTTCAACAACGTGAACATCATCTGGCTCGTCTCGAACGGAGGCGAGCCTTCCGACCAGACTCACATACTGGTCTCGTACGTTTACAAGGCGGCGTTCAATCTCTACAGGTATGGCTACGCCGCGGCATTGTCGATGGTGATCTTTGCGATCCTGCTCGCGTTCAGTCTCGTGTTTCTCAAACGAACCCGGGCGTCGGAAACAGCATACTAAATTGAATTCTAAATTCTCAATTTTGAATTCTGAATTGGAGGAATAGGTCGAAAGATGAAGGGTGATTTGATCTGTGGATATCCTTCGGTACGGGACGTCCGCCGTTTCACAAAATGAAGGTAAGAACGAAGGAAATGAGAGCAAAATTCAGAATTCAGAATTCAAAGTCGAGAATTCTCGCTTTGATACTCTATTTCTTCCTCATCGGTTTCACGCTCGCCGTCCTCTATCCTATCATAAATGTATTCAGCATCTCGCTCAGGCCGGGGGACAGGCTTCTCTCCACTTCGCTCCGGATAATCCCTGACGGCGCTACATTCCATGCGTACGAAGTCCTCTTCACGCAGACGCAGTTTCTTCTCTGGTTCTGGAATTCGTCCATCATCGCCGCGACGGTTACCGTGACAGGAGTTGCACTTGCGTCCACCGCGGGTTACGCATTCAGCCGCTTCAACTTCTACGGCAGGAAGGGCGCGATGGTCGGCCTCCTCGTCACACAGATGTTTCCGCCGACTATGCTCCTTCTGCCGATGTACATAATGCTCCTGAAATTACATCTCATCAACAGCTATCTCGGCGTAATCATCATCTATACTTCTACCGCACTCCCGTTCTGCGTCTGGCAGATGAA
>CAZRXH010000029.1:0-32684 GCA_964603995.1 uncultured Bacteroidota bacterium
GCCAGGAGGATTGTAACGTGCCCAGACACGGTTGAAGCGATAGCCAAATCAGCATCCGGCCCAACTTCCAATTTGGCATTATCTTGCGCGGTTATGCAACGGGAGGCGGCTCAGATTTTCCAATCGACTTCCCATTTCACTCCCATCGCCTCCATGTCTTTCAACATCCTGGCCGGCTCGACAATGTTTGCCTGTGTGTAGGTAGAGGCCCGGTGTCCTGATACTGCCATCCAGGTACTGCACAATCAACGAACCAATTGAATCCCCCGACATAGAAGCCTGCACTTTTCAGGGAGCGATACAATTCCGGAAAAGGTCTCATCTCTTCAAGAAACATCGGGGCACAGTACTTTCTTCCGAAAGGCGGTCCGAAATCTTCTGACAGATAATCGCGTATGGTGAAGGGAGAGGCTTTCTTCCATTTGCCGTCCACGAAGGCAGACGAGTCGTAGTCCCTCATCTCCGCCAGGAGTTCTTCCACTGTCGCCATCCCGACATCGAGTCTCTTCCAGTCGAGCCTTATCAGACTGCTCACAATCGCCTTCTCGATCAAATCAAATTCGTTCGCAGCCCAGCGCACCATGACTCCTGGCAATCCGGGATGAAAGCCGCCAGTTGTGCCGTAGCCTCCGAGAATCAAAATCTTCATATCACTCATGATGCCCCCTGTTGCACCAAGCCTGAATGATTATTCTGCGAGATTATTCGCCTGCTGCTTTATCTGTTCTCCTCTGAAATGAAGAGTATTCTATTCAACTGTCACTCAACTGCACGGCTATTCCCCAAGCCTTCTGCTGCTCATGAGATAGTTCTTCACGTAGTCGGACACGGCATTCTCGATACTTACCAGCATTCTGGAATAGCCCGCTTTTCTTATTCTCGAAATATTTGCGCAAGTATAATATTGATACTTGTCTCGAATAGTCTCCGGCATCTCCACGTATTCAATGTTCACCGGTTTCCCGACTGCGCTGAAGATTGCCGCGGCGAGCCGGTTCCATGTACTTGCGGTTCCGCTTCCAATATTGAAGAGTCCACCTACTGACCTGTTCTCAAGGAAGAAGAGCGTCATCTCCACAGCATCTTTAACATAAATGAAATCGCGAACCTGCTCGCCGTCTTTGTAATCGTCCCTGTGTGATTTGAAAAGTCGCATTCGACCGCCTGCGTCAATCTGCTCGAAAGCTTTCAACACCACTGATCGCATGTCGCCTTTGTGATACTCGTTCGGACCAAACACGTTGAAATATTTCAGGCCGACGATCCTGTCGAGCAGGCCGCGCCTCAATGCCCACTGGTCGAAGAGTTGTTTGGAATAACCGTACATGTTGAGCGGCCTCAGTGAATCCAGAAGACTCTCGCTATCCTCGAACCCCTTGCTCCCGTCGCCATACGTTGCGGCGCTTGAGGCGTAGACGAACCGCGCGCCTTCGTTGACCGCCACGATGGCAAGCTGCTTCGTGTATTCGAAGTTGTTGCGGATCAGAAATGTAGCATCCCGCTCGACTGTCGATGAGCAAGCCCCCATATGAATGATAGCTTCGATCGGCTCCCTGTCCGATCTCAGCCGGGCAGCGAGTCTCTGGTTCATCACGAGGCCGAGAAACTCGTCCTTTTCCATATAATCATGATACTTAAGCGGCACGAGGTTCTTCCACTTCTCGTCCGTTCCGAGATTATCGACAATGAGAATGTCGTCCTTACCGAGCTGGTTCAATCGCCAAACGATTGCGCTTCCGATGAATCCCGCTCCGCCTGTCACAATTATCATAAACTCACTTCTCCGATTTCTGGTTCACTATGACGCACATGCATGGGACAAATGGCGCGGCGAGCGGCGAAAAGACCAAAGTGTTTTCAAGCCACATCATCAACGCGAATTGTCCTCTGCTCCTGCCATCTACTCGCATTTAACAAAATACTTTCCGGGAAGTTGTTTGACAATACCTTTAAGTTCGAGACTCAGCAACTGAACCAACAAGTCAGATATTGCCATCCCACACCTTTCACCCAACGCATCAATGTGTTCCGGTTCTTCGCCAAGCAGATCGAAGACCTTCTGCTCGAAAATGGTCAATTGCACTCTGGGTTGCGATGGCGGCTGGCTCCTGAGGATCGGCTTCAGCTTGTACCGAAGTTCGTCGAGAACGTCAGTCACGTCCTCGACAAGTTTCGCTCGTCCCTCCTTGATGAGCCTATTGGTCCCGCGACTCTTCTTCTCGGAAACGGGTCCTGGGACAGCGAAGACCTCCCTGTTTTGGTCGAGCGCCGTCCCCGCCGTTATCATGGCCCCGCCATTGATGTCGGTCTCTATCAATATCGTGCCAAGCGAGATTCCACTTATTATCCTGTTCCGGCGAGGGAAATTGACGGCATCGGGCTTTGACCCCATATAGTACTCCGAGACGATGGCTCCTCCCATCAAGATCTGCTCAGCCAGCTTCCTGTTTTCGCTCGGGTAGATGACATCCACTCCGCTCCCAAGCACAGCAATTGTCCTGCCCCCGGCACGGACCGTGGTCGTGTGGGCAACGGTATCTACGCCGCGCGCCAGCCCGGATACGATCGTTAACCCTTGATTGGAAAGTGCATTGGCAAACTTCTCTGCCATGTGCTTGCCATATGATGTCGGCGCTCTCGTGCCTACGATAGAGACCGAATATTTATCCGTCACGGCAAGACTGCCGCGGACGAAGAGCATCACAGGGGGATCGTATATCTTCTTCAGGTTTTCTGGATATTCCTTATCCCAAAAAGTGACCAGACGTGCTTCCCACTTGTTCAGTCTGGAGAGCTGCAGCTGTATCTCTTGTTCGAAATCCTGCCGAGACAGTATCTTGCCGGCCAGGCCTCGGTCAATGCCATCGACAGCAGCCAATTCCTTCTCGCTGGCGGTGAAAACCGATTCCGGATTCCCGAAGTGATTGACGAGAGCGCGAAGTCTTGCAGCACCGATTCCCGGCACCATCGACAAATTCAGAAGCGCCCGAACGTCTATCGGACTCAAATTCTCACTCCATCACTTTACTACGCGCGACACAACTGTAGCGCGCTGATTCGGCTACGGCTCGCCTGCACCGGCGGGAATAACGACTGTGAATTTTGTGCCCTTGCCGAGAGTTGACTGAACAAAAACTTTGCCACCATGTGCGTCAATTATCCGCTTCACAATCGTCAGGCCGAGTCCTGTGCCCTTCTGGGCCGAACCCGTGGCACTCTTCGCCTGCCGGTACCGGTCAAACACGAGAGGCACTTCATCCGCCGATATCCCGATGCCGGTGTCCTCGACGTCGAGAGCAACATAATCGCCTCTCAGCCCAGGGATCTCTTCATCGAATGATTTCTTGTAGATCCTCACGGTCACATCCCCGCCCTTCGGCGTAAATTTCAGAGCATTGCCCACGAGATTGGTCACTACCTGGTCCATTTTCCCGCTGTCACATTCACAAATGGGCAAGCTATCGTCCGCCATGACTCTCAGCGCGATTCCTTTTTCGCGCGCAAGTATCTTAAGACGTGCGATTGCACTCCCGACGATGACGTTCATGTCGTTCGGCTGTTTGTTGAGCTGGAGTCTGCCAGCCTCAAGTTTGGCAACGTCAAGTATGTCGTTTATCAGACCGAGCATTTTCTGAGCCGTCTCAAGTGCAGAATTTAGAAACTCTTTCATCTCAGCAGGGTTCTCGTCAAACTCACCAGCCGCACCCAACTCAAGCACACCGATGATAACTGACAGCGGACTCCGCAGATCATGCACCAGCATCGATTGAAAGTCCGCTTTGAGCTGCTCTATTTCGCGCTCAGCTTTGACAGCACGCAGGATCGATCTCACCCGCGCGATGAGCTCATCCTGGTCGATCGGCTTGGTGAGATATTCATCCGCACCCAGAGAGAAACCTTCCTCAATGCTCTTCGCATCTCTTGAATTCGCGGTGAGAATTATGACCGGAATATCCTTAGTGATTCCGTTCTCTTTAAGATGCTTCAGTGTCTCGAACCCGTTCATTTCGGGCATTGCAATATCCAGCAGGATCAGGTCGGGACGCTCAGACACGCTCTTAGAAAGACATTCCTTTCCGCTGGATGCGTTCGTCACATCAAAGCCTTGCCGTCTAAGGAGTCGGTCCAGCAGGACCAGATTGTCAGGAGCGTCGTCGACAGCTAATATTTTTTGGGGGGCGTCCATTAGTCAGGGCTGTTTAAAGATGCATCGGATGGCAGGCCATGGAACAATCAGGACCGTCATTTCTTTCTCTGTATGAATTTGTTGACCTCGCGGAGTATAATCTCCCTCGTCAGTCCCTCCTTCCGGACTATGTTCTTTATCTTCGAGTTGAGTGCTGACCTTTCAGCATCGGTGACTTCCCGTGCAGTAAGTACAACTATCGGAACTTCCTTGAGCCTCTCATCCTCGTACATCTTCTCAACTACTCCAAAGCCGTCCATCTCAGGCATCAACAAGTCAAGAAACACCAATGACGTAGTATTGGCTCGCAGGAATTCAATCGCTTCGACACCGTCGCGGGCAATAGAAATCTTGAATTTACTTTTCTCCAAAAGATTACGAAGGAAGTTCGTGAAATCTTCGTTGTCGTCCACGACGAGGATCTCGCCTCCCGAGGTGCCCGTGAAATTCCTGATCACTGACACGATCCTGTCTGCATCGACCGGTTTCACGATATACGAATCGGCGCCAAGCGAAACCGCCAGCGCCTTGTTGTCCACCACCGAGTGTATCACGACCGGGATGTCCTTCAGCCCAGGATCCGCCTTAAGCTCCTGAAGCACCTGCCATCCGTCTTTTTCAGGCATCATGATGTCGAGAGTAACCAACACCGGCTTGTTTTGTCTCACGCTCTCGACTGCCTCTTCGGAATCGCTGACACCGATGAACTCGAAACCTTCAGCCTCCAGGTGATTTTTCAGGAGCATGAGCACTTCAGGATCATCATCAATGCAGACAACAAGGTTGTTTGTCTCAGGGGATACGTTCGGTGTCGGTGGAACTTCCGTTCTCTCGAGCACCCTGGTTTTTTCCGGGACTCGATAGATTGCAGGAATAGTCAGCGTAAATGTTGAACCCTCCCTGATTTTGCTCTTCACTGTCAGGTCACCGCCGAGCATTCTGGCAAGCTTCCGTGAAATTGCGAGACCGAGACCGGTCCCACCGTGTTTCCGCGTATTGGAACCATCCACCTGTGTGAACTCCTCGAACACCAGTTCCTGATAGTCATCAGGTATGCCTGAGCCTGTGTCCTCAACCGCAAGGGAAATGAAATTCCTCTCCAGCAGCCTCACAATCACTTTGATGTGGCCACCGTCGGTAAACTTGGCGGCATTGCTGAGCAAATTCAGAACGATCTGTTTTATTCTCGCTGAATCCGAATAAAGCACGGGTATTCCCGGGCTGATTTCGCTGCTCAGTTCTACCGGCTTGCCGCCGATTAGCGGAGCAACTGTTGTCAGTGCATCGTCCACTACCGACTCGATGTGGAATTCTTCCGGATAGACAGTGATCCTTCCAGCTTCGATCTTAGATAGATCGAGTATGTCGTTGATAAGCGCAAGAAGGTTCCTTGCGTTCTTCAGGACTATTTCGAGTGATTCCTTCTGCTCTCCTTCAGGCGGCTGGAGGTCGTCAGTCAAAACAAGATTAGTGAAGCCAATAATGGAGTTCAGCGGAGTGCGCAGTTCATGACTCATGTTTGCAAGGAACTGGCTCTTCAGCCTACTGGCTTCCTCGAGCTGCTGGTTTGCCTGCACCAGCTGTACGTTTGCCTCTTCCACCATTATCTTCGACATCCTGAGCTGTTCGTACGAGTCTTCAAGCTCTCTGGACTTATCCAAAACGTCCGAGTACAGGAAAGCGTTTTCAACCGAGCCGCCAAGCACCCGGGAAATCATCAAGAAGAACTCCAGATCGGATTCGCTGGATTCCATTTCCTCCTTCGATACTGCGAACAGCATACCGCGCGTCTCCCGAGTACCGATAATCGGAACCACGACCGCCGACAACATCTTCTCCTTGTGAATGGCTTTGAAGAAGGCGTGATTGTCGATTTGTTCTGTAATCATAGGAACTGACCGTGGCGTACCCGTCTTCATCGCCTCGAAGAGCAAGCCATCTCCGAGGGGCAGAGACTGAACGTTATGATCTTTGACGAAGGAAGAGCTGAATCCGAGAGATGCTGCCAGATCCAGGTTACCGGTCGTCTCGTTCAGGAGATAGACCGCAGCCGCTGATATCCCCTCGAATTCCAAAAGCCTTGTAAGACTCTTGTTAAGAATTTCAAAGACATCCAGCGCGTCCTTGACGGCGAGGGCAGTCCGGTTAATAACCGATAGTCTTTTGTTCTGCTTTCTTATCGCGAGTTCGTTCCTCTTCTGATCTGTAATGTCGCTGAAGATCACGACAGCGCCATTCACCTCGTGTCCCGTGTCAATAAGCGGCGAAGCGCTTACGGAGAGGATCCGCTGTACACCATCACGGGTTATCATTAGCTCGCTATTCCGGACATCCTTTCCTTCGTAAGCGGCAAGCCTCACCGGATTCTCATGGTTGTCGAGAGGGGTTCCGTCCGACCTGCGCATTCCGAATGTCTCGGTGTACTCCGCAAATCCCCCTTCCGGAATCTTCTCAATTCCGAATGTTTTCTTGCCTCCCTCGTTCATCAGGACTATTCGCCCCTCCTTGTCGACGAGTGCAATTCCCTCGGCAGCGCTGGCAAATATTTTCTCAAGCTGGTCTGCCTGTTCCGCAACTCTTCCACCGAGTTTCAGTCTCTGGATGCCAATCGCGAGTTCGATTGCGGCTGCCTCCGCCAAATCCGCTTCGTACTTGATGTTTCCCGGTGCGGCAACGGATACGTATTGGAGGACTCCGACAAGTTCTCCCGAACTGACAAGCGGCAGGCTTATGAGTCCATCAGCTTCGCGGAATGCCGGCTCGCCCGCCAAGTCAGCGAATTCAGTCTGCGACAGCGATCTGCTGAAAACCATTTTGCACATCTTCGCCGAACGTGCCGCGTTCGTTTCGGGGACCGACTCGATCTTCTGCAAGAATGGAAGACTCAGCCTTCTCCCAAGTGCGCTTCGATAAGCGAGCAACTGTAATGACATCCCCTTTTCATCGTATGAATACAAAACGTCGAGTGGAGCACTCAAGGGTTCAGTGAGCAAGGCAACGGCTGAGTCTGCAAGTTCCACAACAGTTCCACTTGAAAAGCCAAGTTGCGCGACACGATAGGCTGTCTCTTTCCTCCTCTCTTCCCATTTCTTGCTGGTTATGTCTTCACAGATTCCCACAAGTGCAATAATCTTGCCGCGGGAGTCCTCAATGGAGCTCGTGGTGAGCGAGATGTAGTACTCAGTCCCGTCCTTCCTCCGGTTCAGCACTTCGCCCTTCCAACTGCCGTGGCGGATAGTCTGTACGAAAATGTTACGCGCTTTGTAGTATCCAAAGGCCGGTGAAACGAGAGCCCAGAGACTCCGCCCCGGCAAATCGTCCAGCGTGTACCCGAAGAGTTTTTCCGCGGCAGAGTTTAGGAACGTTACAAGTCCATCGGCATCGGTAAGGGCAATCGCCTCGTCGGTGTTCTCAACTGCGGCGCTCAACACCTGGTTACGATGCTCAAGTTCTTTTCTACGAGTTATGTCTCTGTAGATCGTAATTGTCCCCAGACGTCGCCCTTCTATCATGATCGAGGCGGAATTCAGAAGAGTCTCAACTCTCAGTCCGTCTTTTGTAATTACAGCAAGTTCGAACTCGCTTCCCTTACCTTCGTCAACCAAGTCTGAATACTTGCTCGCCTTCTCCCGCTCGGTTGGATCGTAGAGATCATCGATCGGCTTCACTCTCATTTCAGCGAGCGAGTAACCGAAATCCTTTTCGAAAGCCGGGTTAACGTACAGGGTGAAACCGGTTTCGTTGACTATCCTAACGGGGTCGGGGATTTTTTCGAGATAGATCTGGTATTTCAAGAGCTCCCGGTTGGCGGCCTTCAAACCCTCTGAGCTACTCACGTAGTCGGTGAATATTTGGCCGACGTCGACAAGGCTACCCACCGCACCGAATACGTAGGCTGCCACCGTCAGGCCGAAGTAGGCCACCGAGGCCGGATCGTTCAACGCCGAGGAAAACGAGTTGACTAACACCGCGAGAGTCAAGAGGAACAAAGTTATACTTATCGTATAATTGAAAAGAGTGGGGTAATTCAGATAGTTACGGCTAACTCCAAAGAACGAAAGCAGGAGCAACCCGGCGACAAACATCGTCAGCGGGCGCATGTTTCCGGACGAAAGCTCGTTTCCGAGATTCTGCCCTCGCAGAAGGAAGAGGACAATCGCCACCACTACTACGGCGATAGCTATTCCAGCGAAGGCATCGAAGAGCATCGACCTGGGTTTAGGATAGATCCAGACCAGCACCGTTCCAACGGCAAGCACCAGGGCGAAGAGAAATCTGCCGCCCTGCCAGGCAGCAATCTGGAAAGAGAACGCATGCTGAGAACCGCCGAGGATTCCGAGATCAGGTACCAGAACGCCTGCAATTCGGATGAAACCGCCGATGAGGAAGGCCAGCGCCACGAACTCAAGCAACCTCTCCCTCAACACTATGTATCTGGAGAAAGCAAAGAGGGAAATCGCGACCGAAATCATGTTGGTGATGAGGATCGTGTCGATAAAAAGCTGATGCGTCATCGACGCGTGGAACAGTCGGCCGAGGAGACATATCAGGATAGCAAAGGCCCATGCCCCAGCCACTCCAATACTGAGAGAAAGCAGACCTCTACTTTTTCGCATCCTGCCCTCCGGGGAATCCTTTGGCCAAGTACTTCCTGGATATGTCGATCAGAAGTGCCGAGTCAATCGGCTTTGTCACGTACTCATCGCATCCTGCCGCCAGGGCCTTTTCCCTGTCACCCGACATTGCCTGCGCAGTGACGGCAATAACCGGTATTTGTTTCGTCAACTCGCTGGACTTCAATGCCGCCGCAGCCTCATAGCCATCCATGCCCGGCATCTTCATGTCGAGCAGGATCAACTCAGGATTCCGCTCGGCTGCGAGTTTCAGGACTTCCTTTCCATTCTGCGCGTCCACGTATTCGCAATCGATTCCGGAACGACGTAAAATCCTGCGGATCAACAGAATATTGTCAGCGTTGTCGTCTGCTATCAGAACCAGATGAGGCATCACAATTTTCAGGACCTCAATATCTTCTGCACTAGCTTCAGTACCTCGGACGCGTGGGACTCCGCCTCCCTCTGGGATCCCGCTTCAGCCAGCACCCGGATTATCGGCTCGGTATTGGATTTCCTCAGATGGATCCAGTAGTCAGGGGCGTCGATCTTAAGCCCGTCTTCGGTGTTCATCTTGAATTTCGAATAGCTTCTCCTGATCGCTTCGATAACCTTGTCGGGGTTCTTCTTTCCGATATCTATTCTCTTCTTCACGATCTCGAATTGTGGGAGCGATGCCTTCAATTCGGAGAGTGTGCCACCAAATTCAAGGAGATGCTGCAATGTTATTCCAATACCGACCAGCGCGTCGCGCCCGTAGTGGACTTCAGGAAGTATTACCCCGCCACTCCCTTCGCCGCCAACCACGGCTTTCACTTTCTTCATTTTTTTCACAACGTTGATCTCACCAACCGCAGACCGATACACCTTTCCGCCAAGCGATCCGGCAATCGCGTCCACTGCCCTGGTGGTTGATAGATTCACTGCAGCGATTCGACTCTCCGGCGGAGTCTTCGAAAAAATAAACTTCACCGCCTGCGCAATCGTATACTCTTCGCTGAACGGCTGGCCCTTCTCCGTGATTAGAACGAGCCTGTCAACGTCGGGATCAACGACAATCCCGAGATCGGCATTTTCAAGTTTGACACGTTCCATAACGGCAGCAAGGTTTTCAGGGATCGGCTCCGGTTTACGGGGAAATTTCCCTGTCGGTTCGCAATTCATCTTTATAACGTCGCACCCGAACTCGTTCAGGAGAGCCGGCACAACAACCGACCCCCCGGCGTTAACACAATCGACGACGACTTTGAAATGCCTTCTGCGGATCGCCTCGACATCGACTGATTTTATCGCAAGGACGCGTCTTATGTGATCATGAAGAAAAAAACTGTCATGGACTATTTTGCCGGTGGATTCGAAAGAGGCATACGCTGGCTCCGTCACGGCATATTTCCACAATTTCTTGTTCTCCTCGCCGTCCAGGAACACGCCATCTCCGTTCACGAATTTCAACCCGTTCCACTCCATCGGGTTGTGGCTTGCCGTGACTGCAACTCCGCCAGCCGCATCTGAATGTTCGGCTGCGAGCTGAACAGTCGGCGTTGGGCAGATTCCTATGTCGACAACGTCGCATCCGTTAGCCGCGAGAGTACCAACCAGTATTTCTGCGAGCATCTCACCGTGATATCTCCCATCTCTCCCCACTACAATCTTTCCGCCATTCGAAAATCTCGCGAATGCATTTGCATACTTCACGACCGTGTCAGGGGTCAACGAATTTCCCACCACCCCCCTCAAACCCGATATGCTTACAATCAAAGAGGCTGCAGCTCGCGATCCGACAATCTTACTCATTTTCTCCCCTTACTGGTTATGGTTTTTGAATACTGGACAAGTTTCTTGCTTGGGACATAGCCGCGCCCCTTCAGAAAAGTATGGACGCTGGAGTTGTAGACGTAGACGCTCATTAAAATATACTCGACCTTCTGCTCTTTCGCCAACTTCTCGACCTCTTGGAGAAGAGCGCCACCTATCCCGTGTTTCCGCCATTCTTTCCTCGTGACGGCGTAGGGAAGATAGAAGTAATTCTCAGATCTGTAGATGGTCACGTAGCCGATGACCTCCTCTTTGCCGCGCGGCCCCCGCGAAGCGACTGCCACGAGCATCATCGCGCCGTCTCCGCTGACAAAATGCCGGAAGTCTTCTGCTTTCATTTTCTGGCCCGGATAGTTCTCAATTTCCTTTACTCCTGCGCTCATCTTCACGACCGCAGGGAGATCACTCAGCTTGGCTCTGCGGAGAACGAATTGGACCGGGTGCTGCCCGGAATCCCTTCTCTTGTCAGCGGCTGTGTGCGGAATTTTTCTTACGGTTTTTCTCATAGATAATGCGAACTCCTTCGAGCACAAGTGCTGGCTCTATATAATCAATAATTTCTGTCCGGGAAGACATGACTTTGGCGAACCCTCCTGTCGCAACGACCTTTGCATCAGCTTTGAGCGAGGTCTTTATTCTCTTTACGATGCCTTCCATCGCGTCAATCGCTCCGAACATTATGCCGCTCTGCATGCTCTTCACAGTGGTCTTTCCGATAACCTCATCCGGGAAAAGCAACTCAATCCTCGGGAGCTTCGCAGCCCGCCTCTGCAGATCCATCGCGGCCGTCTCAAGGCCCGGCGCAATAGCTCCACCGAGATAGATACCCTCAGCAGAAATAACGTCAAACGTCGTCGCCGTGCCAAAGTCCAGGATGATCAGCGGCCCGCCGAATTTTTGATACCCTGCGACCGCGGCACATATCCTGTCGCTCCCCACGGCCTGAGGCGGATCGTATGCAACTTTAACAACGAGATCAAGATCTGAGTTGACCACAAGAGGCTCACAGCTGAAATATTTCTGAGACATCCTCGCAAGTATACTCGTCAGATTTGGGACAACCGATGATATTCCTACTCCTTCGATCCTATCGGCCTTGATGCCGTCATGTTCCAGAAGCGACAAGATGACAATTCCGACCTCGTCCTCGGTCCGAACGACTTCACTGGCTACACGATAATCGTGTATCAGTTTCCTTTTATCATAGACGCCGAATTGCGTGTGCGTGTTTCCAACATCAATGAATAGGAGCATTAGTTTGTCTCCCCTGTTCCGGAAGGAACAATTTTAGATACTGTAATTTCACCCGCGTTGAATCTCTGCAGGCCGGAAGATGTTTTGATCAGGATTGCGCCATCGTCGGTGACGTCTTCGACAACTCCGTCAAATATTCTCTCCGCAAGTTTAAGTTCTACCTTTTTCCCGACCATCTTTGATCGCTCACGCCATCTTCTCATCACCGAGTAAAAATCCCCCTTTTTCAGCGTATCATATATTGCGGCAAATCTATTGAGTATCATGTGCAACAGCTCTTCGCGATCGAACTTCCTGCCGGTAACGAGCAAAAGTGAAGTCGCCTTTTCTTTGAGTTCCTCAGGGAAAAGCGACTGGTTAACGTTCACCCCTATGCCCAGCACGATGTGGTTCAGACGGTCGGCGTCGAAGCTGGACTCCAGAAGTATGCCGCACACCTTCTTTGAATCAAGCAAAATATCGTTCGGCCATTTCAACTCGGGCTTGACGTCTGCGGTATTCTCAAGAGCCTCCGCCACGGCTACTGCCGCGGAGAAAGTCAAGATGAACATCTCATCCCTCTTTAGAAACCCTGGTCGCAGAAGCATGGAAAAAAGGAGGCTCGAAAGGGGCTCAGCCTCCCATTTCCTGCCAAACCTTCCCCGGCCGCTGACTTGCTCGTCTGCCACAGCAACGGTTCCCTCAGGGAATCCCTCGTCGCCAAGCTTGAGCAGATGGCTGTTCGTCGAGTCAATTTTGCCGAATCGGTAGATATCGTAATTCAAAACTCTGCCTGAATTTAACCTGAGAAAACCTCAAAGCAAAGTCTGTTTCCGATGATGAACTGTATGTTTGTATTAAAAGTCACATATTGATACTGATACATGCCAATGCTGAATCGAAACATAAACTCGAGTTTCTCGTGAAATGATCTTCCTTACGGTAGCCATCATATTGGTGGTACTTATCCTTCTAGTACCCATGTCCGTAATGTTGGTTGGTCCGAAGATGCTCCTCATGCCGGATCGAAGAAAGCCCGAGTACTACCTCGACAAATTCGGATTCAGTCATCCATCACAGATTGGTCTCCGGTATGAATCCGGCCAGATCATTACCAACGACGGATACAAGCTCTCGTATTGGGTGGTTGACAATGCGAAATGTGCTAAAGCAAATGGAGCAGTCGTGTATCTTCATGGGATTACCGACTCGAAAGTAAGCGGGCTGAACTACGCGAAGGGACTCGCCGGTCTATGCCGAAGAATCTACCTGATAGATTTGCGGTGCCACGGCGAGAGCGAGGGCAAGTACTGCACATACGGCTACTACGAAAAACATGACGTCGTCAGGTTGATAGACAAGATCGTGTCGGAAGACCCGGACATTCCGATAGCGTTGTTGGGAACTTCAATGGGCGCTGCAATCGCAATTCAGGTTGCAGCCATTGACAAACGTGTCTCACGTGTCATTGCCGTTGCGCCGTTCTATGATCTCTTCTCGATTGCGCTCGATCACGAGTTCCGCCATCTCGGCATCAAGAACAAGCTCCTGCTGCGGTTAGTGTTGCGCCGTGCCGAGAAGATCGCCAAGTTCAATGCTTCTGAAGTCTCCCCAGCAAAAGATATTAAGAAAGTTCACGTCCCGGTCCTGATAGTCCACGGAGAACAGGACAGGACCGTCAAGAAACAATACCCACAGAAGCTTTCCGAACTTGGCAAGGAAACCGAGCTCCTGACGGTCAGTGGAGCCGGACATGTAGATGTTCTTGAAAAGGGAGGCAATGCATATCTGGAAAAACTGGCCGGATTTCTGGAAACCTCATGAAAAAAAGAAACCCGCCCTGGGCTAGGGCGGGTAGAAGGAGGCATTCTAGGTAGGTCCTTCTTTTGAGTGCTGGCTACTTCTTTAGACGATGGTCTTTTCACTTTGTTACACACGTGACAAACTTTCGATACAGACGATGCACCCGGACAGCGGTTTTGCCGCCGGTGCTGAACAGGGGACTAAACCCGATCCTCGGTTGGTCTGTCAAATTTGAAATCACCCGCGTCCCAGGCGTCATTCTATGGAACGAAATTGGCCAGATTGTCATTTATAAAGGTGAGAATTAAATTGAAGAAAAGGAAAATCGATAAAAATGCGATGGTCGCTTCCTGTCGGCCGGCTGTTCGGTATTCCGATAAGGGTTCATATCGTATTCCTGCTGCTTCTGGCGGCCATCTGGTATCTGGAATCGTCCGTGCAGGGTACACAGGCAGGGTTTTACAACCTCGCCCTCTGGACATTGATTTTCACCTGCGTTCTCTTTCACGAGCTTGGACACAGCCTCGTAGCGCAATCATACGGACTTACCATCGCGTCGATTGTCCTTCTGCCCATCGGAGGGGTTTCTCAGATAGCGGAAATTCCGCGCGACCCAGTGAAGGAAGTAGCCATAACCATCGCGGGACCGGCCGTCAATTTCATAATTGCAGGAGTGTTGTTGCTCTCCGGAAGAATGCTCGATCCATCGCTCAGGTTCTCTGAGGTCACTCTCCAAAGTGGAAACTTGGTTGTCGATCTGTTTTGGGCAAACATCATGCTCGGACTGTTCAACATCGTTCCTGCGTACCCAATGGACGGTGGAAGAATACTGCGCGGAATAATCGCGATGAGAAAAGACTACGTAGAGGCGACGAGGCTTGCCGCTGACGTCGGAAAAGTTTTCGCGATCGGTTTCATCGTCGTCGGTTTCTTCTACAACTGGTGGTTGATACTCATCGGAATCATTGTTTTCAGCGGCGCAAGGTCCGAGGCTCAGGCGACCGTCCTTTCGTCGACGCTCGAACGGATCCCGGTGAGTGGCCTTATGATTACAGATTTCAAGACAATTTCTCCTGAAGAGCCTTTGACGGCCGTTGTGGAGAAATCACTCCACACATTCCAGGACGATTTCCCCGTGGTGAACAACGGGCGGTTCGCAGGCATTCTCACACGCTCGTCGGTCATTGAGTCGCTTCACCACCGCTTGCACGACACTCGTGTAGGTGACATCGCCAAGAAGGATTTCCCATCGATTCTTCCCGACGCAACCGCGGTTGAGGCACTCACCGCGATGCGGACATTCGGGGTGACGGTGGCACCAGTCGAACGCGAAGGCACTTTGCTCGGTATCATAACAATGCAAAAACTTCTCGAAGCATCGGACGTATTAAATGACAAATAACAACAAGCATCTCCCCATCAAGCGTCTTGTGACGCTGGCAGCGGGTCTCTGGGGCCTGGCAATTCTCATCTCCGGCTGCGGTCCCGAACTGCATTCATTCGCCCCCGACGTCAAGAACAGCCTTTTCCCTCCACGTTTCGGCTTCTTCATCATCAATTACCCGATTGAGAGCTCAGACTCTTCCGAGAGCGTCATGTACGCCAGGGTAAGATACGACGACGTCGTCTTTGTCCAGACAGATTCGGGGTTCTCCGCCCACTACCAGTTTTCAATCAACATGTTCTCCGACAAAGAACTGACCAACCTCAGGTATTCGAAGATCATTGACAGGAAGATCTCCGTTAAGTCTTTTTCGATGACAAACTCCACGGCAAAATATGACACCGTGATGGACAAACTCGCCCTGAAGCCCGGCAAGTACTATGTCGTCCTGAAGCTTTACGATTATAATACGGACCACACTTCGTCGCGGGAACTGGAACACACTTTCAAGGACTTCCGCGATCGCCCGCTCACGATAAGCGATGTTCTCCTTTACGATCAGAAGGATACAACCGGCCTTCCGATCGATGTGATGAAAAATCAGGAGGACACTCTCGCCGCACGGTTCTACGTGACCATGAGGGATGTCCCCGCTGCCTTTTCAATGCACGTGATCGCAAAGTCGATCGGAGCCCCGACTTCCATTGATACTACGTTCGAGATAACGCAGACGAGGGAGGTTCAGAGTTACAGACTCCCCATCGAAACCAAGCAGCTCGCTCCAGCGACTTACCAGATGAAGGTTACCGTCAAGAAGGGGAAGGAAGAGAGCTCCTCCGAAACCATGTTCAAGATTTTAAGGGGCAGCGTTCCCCTTACCGCGGCGGAGCTGGATCAGGAGGTAGAACCGCTCATTTACATTACTACGCCCGACGTAATCAACGCCATGAAGAAAGGTACCTTCGTAGAGAGACGTAAGAAGTTTCTGGATTTCTGGCTGGAGCGAGCGAACGGCAATGAAGAACAGGCAAATGCCATGAGAGCCGAGTTTTACAGAAGGGTCGATTACGCAAATCAGCACCTTGCCGGAGGATTCAGTCAGGGTTGGCGGAGTGACCGCGGCAGGATTTTCATCCTCTACGGAGCGCCCGATCAGGTCGAGACGCACGACAACAATTTCAATTCCCCGCCTTATCAGATCTGGTATTACTACAACCTGAAGCTGGAGTTTGTATTCGTGGATGAGTTCGGCACGGGAGAATACAGGCTGGTCCAGTCAAGCGAGTTGGACTAGCTCCGAATAGCTATCTCGACTTCTTCTCGTCGACGGCAGACACGACCGGGTATCGGGCCCTGATCTCGTTTCTCTTGATCTTTGCCAGCCTCGGCTTCAGTATCTGCCTCTTCACGCCTGAAAGCCGGTTGATGAAGAACTTCTGCTGAAGGTGGTCGTATTCATGCTGGAACACGCGGGCCCACATGCCGCTCAGCTCGGTCTCAACGCGCTCGAAACTCCCGTTCGTGAACCTCACCTTTATCTGCTCGGCACGCATCACCTCGTCGCGGATGCCGGGAATGCTCAGGCAGCCTTCCTCCACCGTATGCTCCCCGTTACTCTCCAGTATCTCCGGATTTATGACCACGAGCGGTTTCTCCGACGCGTAATCCTCCATGACGGATATGTCCATGACCGCAAGCGACAGAGCGAGTCCAACCTGGTTGGCTGCCAGCCCGATGCCGTCGGCGTTGTGCATCGTCTCGAACATGTCGCGGATCAAGCCCACCAGTGAGTCGTCGAATTTTGTGATTTTTTTCGCGGGGGCGTCCCACACCCTGGTGCCATATAGATGGATCGGCATAATCATATCGTGTTACTCCAGCATTTCCATTTTTACGTTTATTACTTCGATTTGATTTTCTTTATACAGTGCAGCTTCACCGGCGTAAAAGATAAGCTTGGAATAAATTCTAAGCAAAATAAAAATCTGGCCGACCACGATTTCGAGCAGGATACTGTCTTCGTTCACAGAATGGATATTGGTATTTACGAGGAAGAAAAGCGCGATGACCGCAGCGCTTATGATCGTGCCACCCACGTAGACCCCTATCGAGGAAAGCGGATGTCGCAAGGCAAAGACGATACCGCGCCGGATTTTGCTCAGGAAAGTGTCGTCATCGATTGTCACCGCCACCCTTGCGAAATCCGACAGCATGTTGATGACCACGAACAACGCAGCGACTACGGCGTATCGCCAGACCTCGGCATGCAGGACCCGATAGTCGGTAAGGGCCTTCGCCGCAGCGGTTCGATTGGCAGCGGCCCAGAGCGCGTCCCCTTTGTACAATAGAAACAGGAGCACAACCTCCGCAAGCGTTACGGAAAGGAGAGGGAAAAACTTCGAGGCACCGGTCGAGAAGAATGCGCTTGCCTTCACTCTGGCCGATCCGGCAAACACCGAATAAAACCCACCTGCGAGGAACACTTCCATCAAAATGTATAGCACGAGGAGTAGAACGATCTGCGGAACCAGTGAATCGAAATACGCGCCGTTTGCGTGGACAAATTCGACATACCATCTGTAGTTGAATCCTTTCAACAAATCTGAACCTGCGACGCTTCTCGAAATGTCTTTCGTTAAGACAGCAGTGATCGGAAGAGCAAGGACAGTCGCGAAGAAAAAATTCAGGATGTAGAACAAAATCCATAGGCGCCAGTTTCTGATCGCTCTTCCGTTCCCCACCCAGATGGCTTTGATGGCACCAACGTTCATGCGAGAAGTCCGATGTTCAGGAGCATGTTCTGAAAATAGTTGAAGACCTTCGCTACCCATTTCACTACAGGCAAGAGGAATGAATGTATCATGAGACTGTTGTTGGAGTAGTCGCTGTCCATCGGGATCTTGTTAGACGGATCGAGAACAGCATATTCCGGCGGGGCGTTTGTGCGGAAGGTGAATGACTGCCACCTGCTCTGACCATTCCATACAGTATCGACCGCGCCATCGTTGTCGAGTGACAAGCGCAGGTCGACAGGGATTCTCACTTCGCCATTCCGCAGTACTACGACCTTAGTGACATACGTCGACGCGCCGCTGCTAAGGTCGGTCTCTTTGTAATAATCGATTGACTTTACCGCGAAATCAACCGTTCCTGTGCCATAGATGAACTGGTTGAAAAACCAGCCGAGATTTTCGCCGGTGACCTGCTCGCACACCTGCTGGAAATCCGCCGAGGTCGGGTGTTTGAATCTGTACTCTTCGAAATAGGTCCGCATGATCTGCCGCATGACTTTCCGACCGACAACTCCTTCGAGAGTGCTGAGGACGAGTTCCGGTTTATTGTAGGCGATCGTCCTGTAAGCGCCGTGATCTAGAGCTTCGTAACCAAACTCCAATATCGCGTCCGTTTTAGCATATTGCAGATACAGCGGGAGCCGGTTGTACGGCTCGTGTATCCACACTTTCCCGATGATCGCCGCCACCGGAACTCCACATTCCAACACCAGGGGATAAAGATAAACAGGATAGACATCTCCGATCCTGAAGACTGACGTATTAGGGCCATAGGCCTTCTCCAGCACCTTCCCGGTTGCGAACGAATTCAATCCCTCGTCGAGCCACGCGTTCTCGAACTCATTGTTCGCGACCATTCCGTACCAGTACTGGTGTCCGAACTCGTGAATCGTTACGACCTCCGGTGAAAGGAAATTCCTCAGGGTATAATCTTCCGTGCCCGCGGTGATGAGCGTCGGGTACTCCATACCGCCTACATCCGCAGTTCTCGGAGGATCCACGACCGTCAGCACCGGGTACGGGTAAGGTCCGTACCACAATCCGAAATATTTCATCGCAGTATCGATGGCGGCGAAATACCTGTTTGCCTGGCTGCGATGTTCGGGTTGAAGCAGAAGAATGACTTTCGTCTCCGGAAGGCCGGCGCATTTGAACGTGCGAGCGATCGTCAGGAAATCGGGAGAGGCGGTCCACGCAAAATCGTGGACATCGTCCGCGACATAGTGATACGTAATCGAGCCGTCCGGTTTCATCGACTCGCCGACCTTCTCCCCTGTGGCGCCTACCATATAATGAACGGGGACGTTTATCTTGACATCATACACGCCGAAATCCGCAAAAAACTCCGTAAATGCGTGAAATTGGTGGCAGTTCCATGCGCCGTTCTGGAAAACCCCGATCTTCGGGAACCACTGTGCCACGAAATAGAACTCGCGTCCCGGAGCCCAGCCGCTTCGCGAGAATGCTTCCGGAAGCTGCTCGTGGAAGTCGATAGAGACGCCAACCGAGTCTCCGGACGCGACCGGCCTCGAAAGCTGTACCACCATGACGGTGCTGTCGTGGGGGTTGCCGTCGTCCGGCTGCACGTATCGAACACGTCCCGTCAGATCCTCATTCGTCCTAAGGTCAACTAACCTGAGTATGTCTATCCACCCCAGGTCTGAAGAAGAAATCTCACCGCCGTGTTCGCTGCTGGAGCGCTCTTCCGACATATAAGTCGTGTTTTTGCTCTTGAACGCGTTGGGATAGAGATGAAAATACAGATTATCGATGCTCTGGTTGGAAGTGTTGTGCCAGTCAAGTATCTCTGTGGCATTGATGGAATGCGACTGAGGGTTCAGGTGTACATCTATAGTGTAATTCGCTATGCGATTGCTGAGTGGTTGAGCCAATGCTATCGAAAAAGAAACGAGGGAAAGGAGCGCAACGGCAAGACAGAAACCGAGCCAAACCGGCGAAGATCTACTCGACAGCAACCAGCCCTTAATCCTCCCGCGAAGAGTAAAGATCATTTCTTCACGATGTCGTCGATCTGCTGTTCTACGGTAAGATATGCGCTGTAGTCCGCCGATGCCTGGAGCGCTATTGTCTGCGGAAAGTCAGGAGGTATCTGGTTCCCGCCTTTGATGTTGTACGGAATTAGTTCCGTCGTGACTCCGAGTGTTCGTATTACCCTTTCCCCGTATAGCTCAGTAAGCGAGGAATGTATGTTATCAGAGAACTCGTTGTACGCCGAATTAACCTCCGGATATTTCCCTGTCACGAGGTTAGCCGCTATAAATCCTGCATAGAGCTGTGTATTCCCTTCCTTCTTTATCCCATCGGCAAAATATTCCTGCGCTTTAGCGTACTCCCGGGCCGCGAACGCCTTCATCCCGCTTTCCTGCAGCTCTGCCGGTTTCTTAAAGCACGATGCAACGAGCAGCGACAATGTCAGGACACAAATGAGCCGCGGAATCAACTTACTGTAGTCGCGAGCCCGAACAACTAAAAATTCAAGATTCATAATTTGAAATTCTCTTCCTAAATCCCGTACGATTTCCACTTCGAGTCGACAAGCTTCTTTATCTCTTCCGACATCACGATCTTGTCGGGCCACGGGCGCGTGAATCCCTCGTCGGGCCATTTTCGCGTGCCGTCAATTCCCATCTTGCTGCCGAAGCTGAAATGCTGCGACGAATGGTCGAGCACATCGGCGGGTCCTTTCGTGAAAATGATGTCACGCTGCGGGTCGATGTTGTTCAGCGCGTACCACCATGCTTCGGAAGTGTTCTGCACGTCCACATCTTTGTCCACGACGACTATGACTTTCGCGAACATCATCTGTCCCATTCCCCACAACCCGTTCATCACTTTGAACGCATGCCCCGGATACCTCTTATCTATCGAGACGAATACCAGATTGTGAAATATCCCTTCGAACGGCATGTGGTAATCCACGATCTCGGGTATCACGAGCTTTGCGAGCGGAAGGAATATCCTCTCCGTCGCGTAGCCCATCCAGTCGTCCTCCATGATCGGCTGACCGACGACAGTGGAGACAAAGACGGGATTTTTCCGGGTGGAGATTGCAGTAACATGGAACGCCGGGTAGTAGTCGGCGAGCGAATAGAATCCCGTGTGGTCACCGAAAGGTCCTTCCAGGCGAAGCTCTTCATCGGTGTCGACGTAGCCCTCCAGCACGATCTCGGACTCCGCTGGGACTTCAAGGTCGACGGTCTTACATTTCACGAGCTCGACAGGCTCCATCCTCAGGAAGCCGGAGAACAAATATTCCTCGATGCTCTCAGGGAGTGGTGCGCTTGTGCTGTACATTGTGGCAGGATCCGAGCCGACGACGACCGCGACTTCGAGCCGCTTCATCCCCTTCTCCTTCGCCTTTCTGAAATGCGCCGCGCCTCCTTTATGTCTCTGCCAGTGCATCGCGGTCGTGTTTCTGTCGAGAACCTGGAGGCGGTAGAGTCCCATGTTGCGCACTCCGGTCCCGGGATCCTTCGTAACAACCTGGCCGAAGAGTATGTACGGACCGCCGTCCTGAGGCCACGACGTAGTTATCGGCAGCTTATAGAGATCGACTTCCTTGTCGCCGATGACGATTTCCTGGCAGGCACCCTTCTTGACCGTCTTGGGCGGGAACTTACCCATTTCCATCAGCTTCGGCATCATGGCCATCTTGCCGAGCAGCGACTCGGGGACTTTGAGATTCAGCATCTCCGAGAGCCTGTCTCCAATCTCTTTGAGGTCCTCGACGCCGAGCGCCCACGCCATCCTTCGCTTCGTGCCGAACAGGTTGATTGCGAGCGGAATCTTGCTTCCCTTCACATTGGTGAACAGGAGCGCCGGGCCGCCAGACTTGACAACACGGTCCACGATCTCGGTTATCTCAAGCTTCGGGTCGACTTCAGTGTCGATCACTTTCAGCTCGTGTTTCTTCTTCAGTAGTTGAATGAATTCGTTAAGATTATTGAGTGCCATTAGAAATGTCCGCTGATGTTATTTGCCTTGCACCGGCATACCTGCGTTTGTAGTAAGTACTGTCGAGCGACGAGATGGTCACCCCCTCCGACACACTTGCATGCACAAACAGATCATCGCCGAGATAAATGCCGACATGACTGATCCTTCTGCCTACTGTTCTGAAAAAGACGAGGTCGCCCACCTGGAGATCGTTCCTGGAAACCCTGTCTCCCAGCGTGAATTGCTCGCGCGCGGAGTGCGGGAGTTCGATCTTGAAGACGGAATCGAACACGACCATTGAGAATCCCGAGCAATCTATTCCAGAATGGTCGATCCCGCCTATCCTGTACGGCGTACCTATATATGACAAAATGGCAGTCATGAGCCGGCTCCTTGTATCGCCGCCTGGCGACTCCCTCTCCATCCGCCCGATCTCGTTCCTCAGCTTGTCCGGGCTGACGGTACGATCATCCTCCTTCGCTATCTCGCTCTTCTCGACCTTCAACTCTTCAGGTGTCTCGTCGTAGGCGAATTTCGGCTTGTCGCTGACTGTGCCGTTGTTTCCCGAAGTGAACCGCGGAGATGACCCGGCACACCCCATGATGAATAGACACGAAACGGCGCAAATTGAAATTAGAAGTCTGTAAGTTTTGTCCATCGGCGAAGTTGCTGTGACAATATAAAAAGGGTGTGACTGGAGAACAAGAAAGTGGAATGCGACCGCCGCCGGGATGGCGACGGCCACAGTCTCCTTTATGCTATTCACTCAGGGCCAAAACCGTCCGAATCAGTGGCGCAATGCCTGAGTACAAGCACCACCGCAATTCCATGCTCTATTCGCCGTATACGATCACGGTGAATTTCGCGTAAAGCCCGAGCACGCTGTACGTGTGGTAGTCAACATGCTGGACCTTGGTTATCCCTCCGTTCTTCATCGCAGCTTCGATGCTCGCATCTCCGATCGCCACAAATCCGAGGTACGATTCGGAGAACGCTTCCCCGACCTTTGAACTCCCTTCATTGCTCGTCGCGTTGATTCCGAACTTCGTGTCCGAATACACGAATCCCGTCACCGGCGCCACTGCGTAAGCTGCACAGCCCGACAGAAGGAACACTGCCGAGAGGAGTGCAACTGCTCGTGAGAGTTGGTTCTTCATGCTTCGCCCTCCTGATATTATTGATTGATCATGACGACCGCTCATCTGAAGTCGGTCGAAAGCTTGTAACGCAAAATCCTGTCATGCCCGGTATCGCTTATGTAAAGCGTCTTGTCGAAGTAAGTCACTCCGGATGGATTGAGCAGGGAGTTTCCGGATTTCGACGGCCCGAACGATTCGTGCAGCAACCGTCCCTTGAGATCGAATTTCATCAGGCTGTCGAGCCCGCTGTCGATAACATAAATATTGCTGCGGTCGTCGATTGCGGCAGCCTGCGGTGACACAAAAATGTTGCCGACGATATCGGGCAGCACGGGCGGATTGTACGACGTCGCGTCAAGGCTGAATTTCGAAACCCACGCCGGTGCCCTCAGATCGGTTCCCGGACTGTACGTGAACCACTTTACTTTGTAGGCATTCTCCGGATCGGTTTGGGTGACTATGAAGTCAGAGCCGTACTGCCTTGTTTTGAATGTGATAATATTGCTGAGCCGGTTTATCGCGACTAATCCTGTTCCGGTCGGCGTCAGGTTCACCGGATTCGGGACAAGGTCGATGATGTCGGCGGGGTATGGCCGGTCGTATTTGTTGAAATGTAAAATCATGTTGTCGGGATCGACAGGGCTCGCATTCTGATTTCCCGAGCGCGTTATGTAATAGCTGTTGTCGGCGAGAACCGCAACCCCAGTGTACTCCCTGCCCGAAATAAGTCTATCCACAGCGTCCCTGACGATCTGTCTCTGCGGACTCTCATGCCAGACAACTTGGACGGGCGCGTCCGCGATCTCATGCTGGTAATCGTACAAACGTATCTTCGCAATCGCAGCAATGGTCACGGTCTGCCCGCCTATCGTCGTGTCGTATTCGCAAGCGATGATGAGGTTGAACCTCCTGTCCTGCGTAATCGAAACAGGATGTTTGACATACCGGGAATGGCCTAGCGTGATGCCCGCAAGGTTCACCATGACGATCCTGTTGCTGTCCGGTTCGGAAACGTAGAGGATATCGTCGAAACCGATTTTTATATCCTTCGGTTTGTTAAACCCGGTCCACACCGGCTGCATCTGTATGTAGCTCGTGTCGCCGAAAATGTTTGCGGTCGATCCCCGGGGGAGAGTGGCGGGATCCACGACGCTCGATTTCTCGTTGCAGGCCGATAGGAACAGCGCAGCGACGACTATAAATATTCCGGTTCTCATTTCAGAAACTCAGGCTTAATGAAAATCTGTGGACGTCACCTAAACGTTCGTACGGCGTGAAAGAGTAGTCGAAGGCCACGACGGCAAACTTAGCGTCCACCTTCACTCCGGCTCCAGCCGAGAACTTCTGCTCATCGACGTTGATCCTGTAGCCGCCTCTCAAAAAGAATGACGAACTGTAAGAGTACTCGGCGCCTAGCGACACATTCTCGGAGTTATCGCCGGGATGGTTCAGCTGCGCAGATGCCGTGACTTTGTTTGTCTCATCCTGATAAGGTTCGAACGCGAACCCGATCCGGAAAATCGTCGGCGGGGAGAAACTCTGGAATTTCGAAACGGTGGTTCCGTCGATAAGCTCGACGCTCCCCGTCGGGGTCAGCTGTCCACCGAAATTGCTCACCGCAACGGCGAACCTCGTCGTGCCGAGCCCGGTCCAGTAGTACGTGCCCAAATCGATCAGCAGTCCGCTCATCCTGACGTCGGCGAGTGTCTCATACAGATATTTTACACTGACTCCGAAGCTGAACTGGTTTGTCATCTTGCGGGCGTAAGTCGCGGCAAAAGCCAGGTCGCCGTACTTGAAGTAAGCCCCGGTTCCGGTGGGTGCGTATTCCGTGGTAACCGGCATGTCGTCCGATTGGAGCGAGATCGCCGATATGCCGACGCTGTTCTGCTTGTCCAAATGATATACTGCTCCGATGAAATCGTGCTGCAGCCCGACAAACCAGGTGGAATGCGAGATGGCGACCTCGTTCTTGTCGAACTGCGTGATCCCTGCCGGGTTGTAGAAGAGCGAGAACGCATCATCCCCGACCGCCGCGAAACTCTCTGCCATCGCGTTTGCTCGCGCACCGACACCTATCTTCAGAAATCCCGCGGTGGTTATTCCCGCCCGCTGGGCGCCGAGTACCGGGAGGAGCTGTGCACGCAAACTGCCGACGGCCGCAAACAGGAGAAACGCTACTGCAACGTACTTTTTCATCAGATCTTCACCGCCAGTCCGACCTTGATGTTCCTGTACGGCAGGTACCTCGCCGTGTTGAACGGAAACGGATCGATCGGCGCATTGAGCTCAGGATATAACGGATCGTTCCATGACGATGGTACGGGATCTCCGAGCGCGTAGGCTCGCCCTGTCACGGGATTGACTATCGTCGAGTTGAGGTTGTTAAACAGGTTCTTCACTTCGACGAGAAATGTCACGTCCATGCCGGCAAGGTTGAAATATTTTTCGAAATTGAAATCGACCCAGAACCAGTTGGCCCCGATCTTTCCGTAAGGATTCTGATTGTCGGGAGCATAAAGCGGACTGCCGTTTGCAGCATAGGATCCCGTGAAGTAATACGGTGTGTATCTCTTTCCCGATTCGAAGAAAATCCTGCAATACGCCTGGAAGTCATCGAGGATTCCACGGCCGAACCCGAACAATCCGTTTCCCTTCTGATTAAAAGCGGTCAGGTTGGCGGACAATTGGACGGGGCGGTCCCAGTTGAGATAGGTCTCGTTGATCACTTCGAACATGTCTCCGCGTACGACCAAAAGTCCTTCGTCTGCGGAGCTCGACTTTCCCGTCACGACAGAGTACGACCCGTTGATCGTCGCATTGAGCCAGTTGCCGATCCTTTTCCTGTACTCGACCTCTATCCCGCGCGATCGGGCATAATCTGAATTGACATACGTCGTGAAGTTCTGTCCGATCAGACCCGCTGCGGAAATCTGGACTTCTTTCGTCTGGACATAATCGAAGATGTCTTTGTAATACGCGGTGACGGTCAGTACATCATCGTTGGTGAACTGGTTGCGGAGACCGAGCTCGTAGCTGACAGTTGTCTCGGGATTCAGGTCGGGGTTTCCAAATTTCTGGAACGTGGACTTCGCGTTGCTCGGACTGAGCTTCGCATAGACGAACTGCGGGCGCGGCCACTTCGAGAAATGTCCGTAGTTGAGGAAAAGCGTCTGGTTGTCCGAGATTGGGTGCGAGACTCCTAAGCGCGGGCTGAGTCTTCCCTTCCAGCGGTTGCCGAAGAAATTGTAAGTGTCCTGGTAGTATTTATCCCGTATCGCCTGCGGGATAGTCACCACCTCCGGATTTTTCACGGCGTCGTCCACATACTTCCCGGGGAACCAGTAGTCGAACCGCAGACCGAAATTCAGGATCATTCCGTTTGTCGTTATCGTCTCCTGCGAATACGCAGAACCCATCGCCGGGAAAACCTTGTAGATGTCGTTGTTCAGACCCATCACGCCGACCCACGGCTCGTAGATATCGATCAGCTGCATTTCCTGGAAGTTCAGGTCGAAGCCCGCTTTGAACCTGTTGTTCTCGGTGAAGTTGCTGGTAAGATCGAACTTCACCTCGTTGTTGATGAAGTAGTGATCGTGCCAGGTGTCGGCGTTGCCGAAATCGTAGAAGCCGTCGCCCGGGATTATTCCGATCGTGTCGCTTCCGGTGTTAAAATATTCAGGCGGCAGCGAGACGACGTCGATAGGTTCCTGGTACTGGGTCCAGTATAAGCCGTTCGCGTCCGCCCGTAAGTGCGTGAAGAAATGTGCAAACTTCAGATCGTAATAAGTTTTGGCGTTCAGCGTCTGGGTGATGCTGAGCGTGTTCACGATGCTGTTGTGCGTGTAAACGTCTGCGCTTCCGAGCAAATCCTGGAACTGGTACTGATAACCCGGATTGGGCTCGACATACTCAAGATTAGTCTGAAGCGACTGCGAGTTCTCGTTTATGCTTACACTCTGATTATATGAGTAAGTAATCTTGAACGTCTGGCTCGGCTTGTAGGTGATCTTGCCCAAACCGTACCAGTTGTTGTTCAGCCGCGGCGCAAACCGAGTCCCGTAGAATATCGATGAGTTCAGTCTCGACGGCGCGTCAATCTTGAACCTGAGAAGCTGTCCTCCCTCAAAGCGGTCGGCCCAGCGGACGTGACCGTCGCTGAAGCTTGCCGCGAAGCTCCCGAAGAGAGTGACTTCACCGGGTATCTTCACACCAATTGCGGGAAGAATAAATTTCGTAATCGGCTCCGGACCGCTGACACTGGCCTCATAATCGTCGGAGTTGAAATTGGAGATCGAATTGTCGTTCAGCCCCCAGTGGTCGGTCTTGTACCGGACATAGAGATCATACTTCGACGTGCCGTCTTTGGTTTTTACATTGACGATGCCGCTCGTTGCCTGACCGTACTCGGCGTTGTATCCTCCGGTTATGACTTCCATCTCTGCAAGGGAGTTCGAGCTCATCTGCAATCCGAACCCGGTACCGGCGAGCGGATCCTGTATCGAAATGCCGTCGAGGAGATACGAATTCTCATAAGACCTGCCGCCGCGTATGTGTATTTCATTGTCGGATTCCACGACCCCGACCTGCTGTGCCACGACGTCTTTGACGTTCTCCACCGCGGCTCTGCGGATGTCTTCCGACGAAATAGTCTTCGTGCTCTGCGTTTCAGCGACATCCATCAACGGCTTCTCGCCGACTATAACCACTTCCTGTCCCAGCGACAGCGCTGTCTCCTCCAGCTTCATGTTGACGGTGGAGATTCCGGATGCCGTGACTGCAAGTCCTGTCCGCTCGACTTCCTTGTAGCCCAATAGTCTGAACGAGAGTGTGTAAACGCCGGGAGTGACGCTCTTTATTTCGAAATTGCCTTCCAGGTCTGTCGTGGCTCCGTAGTAAGTTCCCTTGATCATGACGTTCACTCCCACGAGACCTGCGTCGGTTGCAGAGTCGGTGACCTTCCCTCGCACCGTCCCTTTCTCCTGTCCGAGCACTGCAGACACGCTAAAACACACCGCTAGCGCGGCGACGATCCTGAACGCACAGAATAGTTTCATGACACATTCGCTTGTTGAGATTGTTTTTGACGCTCCTGGCGTCGCGCAAAAATGCTGCACACAAAGCCTACTGATATGTTCGACAAGTCAAGTCTTGCGGTTAAATGCATTAGGAAATTCAGATCAATCTCGTTCGTGATCTCCAATTGCAATACCTTATTCATCTGTATCGAACCTTAGTAACATCTACTGGTTCATAATATGCCGACCTTATTATCTTATCCGACTTTGCACCTGACGGAAATAAAGTAATAAGGTCAGGGTATTGGTTTCTTCTAATGTTATTAAGGTTGTTATAGACTGATAAGGTTCTTCGAATGTATCTTTTGACCTTAGTAAAAGAAGCTAAACCACAAGTCACCGGCCGTATTACCGTAATAAGAGGCATTCGGTCCACGGTGATGGACACAAAATGAGTATATAAGTTGTCATACGAGATCTTCATTCATCTCCTGACGGCAATTAAGGTCATTGTATGGGTCGCGGACATTTCTCCGCGTACTTTCACACAATCGGCAAGAGGTTTTCATTCTCAGAACGCTCCGAAATCTTTGAAGACTTTTTCAATCAGGTAATAAGCTCTCATGTTCTCCGACGGCACAGATGAGTTTCCATCGAACCTGTACAGCGGGACGCCGAGTAGGAACGCCGTCCTGTCACCGTTCATGACTCCGAGGACCGGCGGCGGGTTGTCCGGGCCATACGTGCCGAAGGACTCGATACGGTAAACGATACTTGCATCTACTGCCGGATAGATCGCCCGCAGGTTGCCGACAAACTTTGAGCCGTCGGCGGGGTTGGAGTTCGTGCTGTCGCGGACCAGCGCCGGATATTCGGCGGCATCTGTGGGTATCAGCGAAGTTCCCGGCCACACGAACCCGGTGGAGGTAACAGGCCGGCCCACCGACGACGAACCGACAATGATGTCCGAACCAATGCTGTCCACCGCATCCGTGAAATCTCTCATCTGCAGGCCGACCGCCGCCGGATCTGCTGACGAAGGGACGACATAGCTCATGAATAGTTTTCCCCCCGTCCTTCTGAATTCTCTGACGGCGATCTGAGCGATATCGAAATTCTCGTTGTCGGCAGCGTACCAGAAAATGTACTTGTACAGTTTCAGTGTCTCCTGGAATGAAGGGACTACGCACGGCTGGACGAGCGCGCCCTTTCTCGGACTGGAGGAAATTGTACCGGCTCTTATATCCCACACGTCATATTTTCCCTTCAGAGCGCCGCCTCCGATGTTGTCGAAGATGTTCCGGTAGAATGGCAGAGATTGAGTGGTGGAGCCATAGTCGTTCACTATCAGTACATCGCCTTTAGGCTTCTTGACGAACCACGTATGTGTAGTGTCGGGCATCCGCGCCGCGGCACTGTAAGCTTCTGCCACGTCTTTTGCTCTCAGGTAAATGACGTTGCTGCTATTCAGCTTCATATTGGGAAGAGTTGCGCTCAAAGGGGCATAAGACATCGCAGGATATGTGTTCGCATAGACGTCGCAGGATACCGTTGACGTATCTGTCGGAGCTTCCTGTGTTCTTGCCTTGAGAGTCACGAATTTCGCCTCCGCAGGCAGCTCGACCCAGCTGGAAGGAGAAAGCGTGTCGTTCAGTGCGATGTAATAGTCCGTGATGGTGTTGTTCCCATCGATGTCGGTTCCTTCCCATCCGAACGAGACAACCGTGAAGGTGGTATCGGGAAGATCGAGTCTCGTAGAGAATTGCCCGCTGTTCATAAGGAAGCTGACAACCGGCGGCGTGTTGGCTATCGGGAACTTGATGCACGGCGGATCGGGATCTATAGATGTTCCGAGCGAAGGGAAAGTCTCACCCTTGTCCCATACTCCGTTGCCGTTCGCGTCCGCGAAAGCGACGACATCTCCCACGTTCAACGTCCCCCTGAAAGAGTTGTCCACGGCAGCAACAGACAACGTGTATACCGTGTCCCTTGTAAACAGCGGCAGCGCAAAGACGCTGTCGTTATTAGTGGTGAATGTCCACTTAGCCCTATTGAAGCTTATGAGATAGCCGAGAACCACGCCGTCCGGGTCGGTCGACCACCAGTGAACCTCGAGCCGACTCGACTGCGGGTTGAAACCTGACGCCTGAACGGAGTCGCGGTAAGGAAAAACGGAGACGTAGGTCCTCGGCGGAAGATTCCCGTAATTCGCCGACGTAAAATGTTTGGTGCAGCCGGAAACAGAGAGGAGGGCAACGAGGAAGAGATGAAGGCAACTGCGGCTCACTTCCGGAGTGAGTCGCAGTTTGCCCAGGTGAATTCCATCCACGGATTGCTTACTCATCAAGAAAATACTCTTTCAATTTTTCATCCTGCTTCGCCGTCACCTCATAGCTACGGACAAATTCTTCGTATCCCGATGGTGAGCCGAAGAATTCAGCAATGAACTCTCGGTCGAAGGCCCACGCATTCCTCTTTGCCACGCATTCGGAATAGTTCGAGTAGGTCCACTCTTCGAGGTCTCCCACCAATCCTGCGGAGACTGGGTTCATATGGATATACCAGCAAAGATGCCCAAGGTACTCATTTCTATCGACCATTTTAGCCTTAAACGGAGACTCAAACAGAGTTCCTGATTTACCGTAAAGCTTATTGTAAGCTTTCGTGTAACTATTGAATACTCGCTGCACCAATAGGCCCGCTGACTGAGCACTCGCCTGGTGAAGCAGGAAGTGAAAGTGATTCGGCATCAAACAGGATGCGATCACCCTCACTGCCAACCGATCTGAATACATTGAGACTTTCCGCAGGACAAACTCATAGTTGTCTCTCGTAAGAAATATCTCCTGCCTCCCTGCGCCACGATTGTAAACGTGGTAAAACGATCCTTCAGTGAAACTAACGGTTCTTCTGGCCATTTATCGCTTGGGTCAACTGCAACTCACCTCCAAGGTGAGTCGCAGTTCACATCTCTCACTTCAGCAGCAGCATCTTCTTGACCGAACTGAAGCCACCTGCCGTCAGCCTGTAGAAGTAGACTCCGCTGGCAAACCTTAAAGCCTCAAACGTTGCAGTGTAAGTCCCGGCTGCCTGGTGCTGGCTGACAAGCGTCGCGACCTCTTGGCCGAGGACATTATATATCTTCAGCGTTACGACGCTTGCGTTCGGTACCGAATAACGTATCGCCGTTGTCGGATTGAATGGGTTTGGGAAGTTCTGCTCGAGCGAGTACACTTTCGGAAGAGGTGACGGCTCGCGCCTGATGCCGGTGATTGTACCGAAATCGGCGTTCGTTCTCGGGTAAAGCTTGTAATTGCCGAACGTGTATTCGAGAATTCCGGTCAGGCTTTCAATCGAGGCTCCCTTTGGAACAATCTGGAATCTCCATGTCGTATCGTGCGGATCGACGCTGTACGTGTTGCTGCCGTCGTCGTCGACGCGGCAGTCGCCCGATCCGTCGTTGACCATATATTCTCTGAAACTGCCGTTGGCGGTGGTAATGCTGTAGCTCGGATCTGGATCGTTGTTCGTGATCGTCACGCCGTCGAACTGTACGAGGACGCTCTCCCATTGCTCCGCGTCCGCATCGCCGCCCGGTTTCCCGCCGACAGTTCCGGTCTGCAGTTTAACAGGTATGAACGTTTGCTTGCCGCTCTGGACCACGGTGGCAGACGTCACGGTGAGCTCCGTCATCCCTGAGTATTCGCTCACGGTACCGGTGACGGTGACGCTGTCGCCCCTGTGAAGCGGATATGCCAGCGTGTCGTACAGCATGATTCCGCTCCACGACGCGGCGGCGTCCTGTATAAAGACTCGTGGCGTCTTCGCGGCGTTGTTGCGGTGGTCGAGCTCAGCCGGGAAATCGCTGGTGTCGGCCTGGACAATTCCGGTGACGGTCACGGGAAGATCGACGGCACCGCTGTTGCCATCCCTAAAGGGAGTATATTGAACATCCCTGATAGTATAGCCGCCCGCCTTCACATAGTAGAACAATGCTGTGCTGGATGTGTCAGGTGACAGAGATACAAGCGAGTCGGACCACGCCTCGAAGAAATATTTCACAAAAGAACCCGCCGCCTGCGCCGGAATAGTAGCCACGTACATGTCGGAAGTGTCGGCGGTCGTTTTAATCCTGGCGTAACTGCCGTTGCTCACCGAGTAGTGAACAAACACAGAGTCGATTTTTATAGACGCATCGGGATTCGTGGGAGTCACTTCAGTTCTCACCGTAACCTGGTCCGTCGGCCCCGGAAAAGCCAAGGATCTTCTGGTAGAAAACCCTGTTGCCGTGATGCTCGGTGTGTAGTCACCCTTGATGTCTCCGGGATACATCGGTGCTATTTCATAGCCGTAGCTCGAGTAAGCCATCAGGATTCCCCTGACGTAATCGAGTTTCGACCCGGGCGGCGGTGGCTCCCACTTAGGATCGACAGCATAGGCCGGTCTCGCCGAGAAATACTGTGAGATATCATATGTACCGATCGTATTTCCCTGCGCATCCTGGATGGTCCAGCTCCATTGCCCGCTGCTCGACTTGACACGGTCCTTCACCGTGACATTGCGAATGACTACGTACGCGCCTTTATACTTCGTGCCGGGATAAAATTTCATTTTCCCGCCCGACCTGAGATCGCCCTGGACAAGATCGCTGAGCTTGACTTCAGCGGGCTCGGGCCTCGAAGAATTTATCCCGACTATACTGACATCTCCGGGTATTGGGACCAACTCGAAGTTTCCCATGATG
>CAZRXH010000030.1:0-7742 GCA_964603995.1 uncultured Bacteroidota bacterium
CGAGAGATATTTGAAACAGTCGTGGAAGCGAAGGTTGTCACTGAAGACTGGAGGATACAATACGGATGTTGAGTCCTACCGTGAGTTTGTAGTCTCAAGATCGACGTTCTACCATTTGAGAAATACTTATCGACAAAACGGACCGGCCGGTCTAATGCGGAGAAGACCCATAGCCTCGCACCATCCGAAAGTGTTGTCCTCTGAGACAGTGGAAAAGCTTATTGAGCTCAGGAAGGGCTACAACCTAGGGCCACAGCGAATATGCTGGGTTTTACAGTAGTATCAGCGATCCAACTTCCCTGCTAAAATAACGCTCGATCGGTTTTGGGGGGGAGTACCCTATGGTACTGGCCAGGATGGCCAATTGTCTCCAGGTATGATTCAATAAGTCTAAATATCTCTAGCTTCCTGTGAATTTGAGAGGGTGTCCATCTCCCGTTGAGGGCCCCGGATATATCCTCTTCACTGTATCCTTGACTAACTCCCTCCTGTAATTTCAGGAGTTCATTAACTCCGCCATACTTCAATTCAAAACCCTTTGCAAGATGAGTGTCTGCCTCGATTCGCCACAGATCTCGTTCCTCAACACCTTGCGGGAGTCTTCCGACCATAATATTCCGAAAACGTGGGTCGCCTGTTTCCTGATAGAGTGATTTCAGAATTGCCATTCGTCTATTTCCGTCAATCACCGTCCCGTCAAATGTTATTATCCCAGAATCCATCTGGCCAAATTGTCTTAAGTTCTCCTTCAAAGCTTCTGTTTCTAAGGGGTTCTGCTGCAGTAATAATTGTTGGACTATCATCGAGTCTTTCTCGTCGTTCGGGTCAAGCCTCCGCTTGAGTTCCTCTTCCTTTTCATTTAACTCAGCCTGAAATCTGCCATTGCGAATATTATAGATTAGGTAATCGGTTTTGACTTCGATACGATATCCCTCTAAGACCTTAAGTTCTCCGCACAACCGAACAGAAACCGACCGATCCTTCATCTTAACATGTGGGTGGTCTCGTATGTAAACTTCTAATCTCTGTGCTCGGATTGAAATACCAGCCATCAACGTCTCCAGTGTAAGCGCATCAATCTTGGGTTGATAATTTCGGCAACTTTATAGAGTTTTTGGTCCAATAGCAAGAGTGTAATCTGTAGTTGCAGAGTTCGACCGGCGACTTCCGCTTGGGGTACTTCCTTGCGCCTTTGCAGAGGATGCATGGTTTGAAACGAATGTAATTCCTGAACATGTTAAGATAGGTAAAGGCCGTAGCAACAGTCTTGAAAGCTTCAATGGTCTTGAGTCCACTCTGGAGATGTCTGTTGAAATCTTCAGCCATGATGTTCGCTTTGTATATATCGTGATTGATCGTATGAGCCGTGAGAAAGGAGATCACATGCGGATATTTGTTTATGTACCCGCACGTGACGGAGCTCAGCCTAACGGAAATATCTCCGTAGGTCCTCTCGTTGAGCATTTCGAGGACAGCTATATTGAGTTTGTGGCAAGCTGTCTTCTTCCCGGATGACCTCCAGTCTCCAACCGGACTATCATGGCACCCAAACCGGTTTACCGACCGGTCGCGATACGGTTCGCGAACCTCCAGATCATGGCTCTGAAGAATTGGGTTCCTTCCACATATCATTCGACATTATCGTAGCCTAGCGCTACGTCCGCGAATTTGCCACTCTTGTCAGGGACGACTACTGATTGCATGGTAGCTCCGCAGTTCGCTATCTTCACGATCACCTGGTGTGCGTTCCTGAACGTGCACATATATGATTCGCAGCCCTCGTGAAGTTTTCCGAACAGCTGCTTACTGATCATCTTTCCCGTGTCCTTGCGCGGAAGATCGAAAGCCGATACCAATGCTACTACTGCAATTGCGATTAATATGAGCATTCGTTTCATTATTCAACTCCTGTCGTCATGGTTGCATCTAAAATCTTGCCTTTTGCAATATTCAGGAATCTCATTTCAATGGGAGCCTCAGGCCCATTAGCTTACCGTATCCCTGAAAACAGCTGCGCTCGAATGCCGCCTCGGGCATGAATATTACTTGGAATGCTCTTGAACTAATTTGAATAGCACAGCGCCATGAGCCTCTATCGTCGCCCTGATGTACGCTTCAGCAGTGCCCGCATCCTTGATCTTCCATAAATCACGGACGCTGAACGGACCTTTAAGACCGGAGACCGAATCAAACCTGAAATCGATGTTCTGAGCCTTGTCTTCCAGATTGAACAAAGCTAAGTACCTGATCCCGGCAGTTGAATCCTGCGCCATCCAGACCGCTTCACTGTCATTGCGAAATACCTGATGATTGCCGGAGCTCTGTTGGTCAACGGCAATCACTTCCCTGTTCTGCAACATCGAAATTACCCACTCAGGCGTGGTCAGCATATCTCCTCCCATGATCAACGGAGACCGGGCGATCGCCCAGAGGGTAAGTAAAGTGCAGGTTTCGTCTTTTGTGAATCTCGACATCCTGTCATGTCCAACGGATAAGTTACCCACAGAAAGATGTCCGATAGGAAGCATGTCCGCATCAGGCCAATGATTTCTCCCAATATAAGGAGACCACTTTTCAAGAAGTTCGAAATTATGATAGAGGTTTTTCCAGGAATCCCACATGTCATCCGATATTCGCCACATATTAGCGTTCTTCTCCAGATTGCGGGCCTCAGACAAGGGCGCTTCACCGGGCGAAAGGCTAAGGACCATTGGCCTCCCGCATCGATCGATCGCCTTGCGAATCATTTCGATTTCCCCTTTACGATATGGACGCGAGATGTCGTCCACCTTCACGAAATCGACTCCCCACTTCGCATATAAATCGAATATCGAATTGTAATATGCCTGCGAAGCCGGCTTAGCCGGATCGAGACTGTACATGTTGTTATTCCACGTGCACAGATCCGATGTCGCGGTGTCTGCCGCATCCCGCGCCGTGTACGAGGTTCCCTTGATCGGTGTATCGAGCCAGAAAGCCTGTCTCGGGATTCCGCGCATGATGTGTATGCCGAATTTCAATCCCATCTTGTGGACGTAATCCGCGAGCGGTTTGAATCCCTCATCGCTCGCCGCAGATGGAAATCGGTCCACTGCGGGAAGAAGCCGTCCGTACTGGTCCATGGCCAACGTGTCCAACGGCCTCCCTTCCGCATCGAGACGGATGTTCGTCCCGCCGGTCGAATTGAACCACAGGTAATCGACTACAGCGTAGGTCCATCCATATTGCAAGAGGTTGGCCTTCATGAAGTCTACTTCTGACCTGAACTGTGACTCGTTGACACTGCTTCCGAACGCGTCATAGCTGTTCCAGCCCATCGGGGGAGTCGGGGCGACGTCCTGGATATTCTGACGAGTTTGACCGTGAACTCCGGACGCAGAGCCGGCAAGCATCAGGATGACAGCAACGTGAATCGCAGAACTCTTCATGATCATTTACTCCGCTATTTTCACAAGATAATGGTCAGATTAGTATATGGAAAAAACTGCAAAGAGCGCACCGAGGACTATGAAAACGATCCCGATTGAAACCAGGAAACCGACCAGGTCCCTCTTATCCCACTTGTAGATTTCCCATTGTGTGTTCGGAAACATGAGAAGCTTTCTCGTCGCCTCAGGATCATTGAAAGCGAGGGCCACGTCCCTTGCATCGACCTCAGGACCCTTTCCGCGGACCTTTGTGCGCATCTTAAGGAAGAATTTCTCTTTGGAATCATCCTCGTCGGCAGGGGTGAAGAGGGAGATTGCGAACATTACGAGAAAGGGAAATACAAGGGGAATAATCAGCGTCAGCGTTTCGCTCAGGGCATACGGTTGATCCTGCAGTTTGACACCGAGGGCTTGAACTGCCACGAGTTCCGGATAGAGGTACCCCTGGGCTTCGAGCGCACCGTCCTTGTCCATTGAGGCTTGCTTTGACCAGAGTATGGTTTTCGAAGGCAATTGGTATTCTCGCGTGAATTTATCGCCGACTTGAAGCGGCTGCGGCCGGGGGTTTGCCGCTTGGTATGCGGAATCCGATGTAGTCCACTCCGCGAGTTCCTTCTCTCTCAGGTCTACGTCGCTCTGGCTTGCAGTGTAAGTTCTTGCTATAGGCCGGGGATGCGTTTCGAGAAGGAGCCTGCCGTCATGACGCATTGAAGGGACGATGATGGGGAAGAGAAGAGGGATGACATAGAATAGCAACAGGGTCAGGATGATCGAGTACCATGCAGCTTTCCTGTTCGCCCGCCTCCATTTCAGGCCGAGCCAGAATGCGGCAGCGAAAATCACGAAGAAGGACCAGATGAACTTCAAGAGTTCGAAGATGTTATTGAACTGAAGTGCGACAACCGCGCTCCCCACAAGGAAAATTCCCCCGAAAAGTCTTCCGGCCCACACATAGTGCCTTTCACTCTTGCCTTGAACCAGGGGGCGATAGATGTTATGGAGCAGCAAGCCGGACACCGTAAGCATCAGGGCACTCGCCGCCGACATTAATGCGGCCATCATGGATGCCACCATCAGTCCGATGAGCCCGAATCCCACACCTCCCAGCAGGTCATGCGTCGCATATCCCCATATCATGTCCGAGTCGCGCACCTTTCCTGAATAGAGAAGGATAGCAGAAAGGCCGACAACTCCCCAGAGTATGGTACAGAACCGCTTGATAAAGACTCCGCTTACAAAACCCATGCGCGCGGTATGTTCGTCCTTGGCAGCTGCGTTTGTAACCAGCTGGTTCGGCTGAGTGACGACCGTAATGCCGGCGACGAGTGCGGCAGCGGCGATGAAATACCAGGTGAAATCGATCAGGGTGGGCGAGCCGAAAATCTGGAAGAACGATTCCGGAAGCTTCTGGTGAAGGATTCTGAGCGCCGATGTTATGCGTCCGTCGCCGTACAGATGTGAAATCTTCGACCAGGAGAACGGGATCAGGATGATCGATAGCAGGATTATGAAACTCCCCTGCAACATATCGGTGTAGAAAGCGGCTTCCAATCCGCCTATGGCCGAATAGAGGAGCGTAACGAAACAGACGATCCAGATCAGCATCGCCTCGCTGTTGTACGAAAAATCGCTCTGCGGATTGAGAGCACGCAGCTCGCTGAGCCGAGCCTTCTCCGGACCGGTAAGCGAGGTGAAGTCCCTGGCCTCCAGAGTGCTGAGCTCCTGCGCGAGGCCATACTCCTTTTTCTCTGCTGCCGAATACTGTGAAGCACTCTTGGGAGTAATCGCGCATATCGTCTTGCTCATAGCGGTATAGCCGACCGACAGGAGACTCATCATACCGAATGTGGCAACGAGGGCATATGTTCCCGCCATCTTCTTCGACCCGTAACGCTCCTCGTAGAAATCACCCATCGTCAGGAGTCTCATCCTCCTGAGCCATGGCGACGTGATCCAGAAAACGGGTGTGAAGAATACGAGCATTAGCGAACTCCATGTGCCGGCTGCCCCGTTATGGAACGTGGTCGTCGCGACACCGACAGGCTGGTCGGCAGATGTAGCCTGTCCAAAACTTGCGAAAGTCTGGACGAGTTTCCCGAACCGCCTTCCTCCGAGAAGGTAATCTTCCTGGCTGTGGATCCTTCTGCTCGCCCTTATACCTATTCCTATAAGGACCATGAAATAAGCCGAGATAACCGCAACATCCGAAATTTGGAGACCTAACATCTCTATGCTGTTCCCTTATTTGACAGATACGTTTTCGCAGCCATCACATTCAATGGGATTAATTCCGGTTCGGGCAGGTTCTCCGGTCAAATTGTCGACCTTCAGACCACGTGTATTCGAGGCGTAAACGGCGTGCCCGAAGTATTGTTCTTTCTTCTTTCCCCACTTCACCGAGCAGTCCTTCAGCGAAACCGCGTCCACATTGTCAAAATAGAAACCTGCCGTCTCCGCCTTAAGCAGTCCCACGGTATCGGAAGGTCGCAGGTCATAAACACCGCCTTCATATCCGGTTTTCTTCTCTATTTTGATGCTCACGTCGGTAAATCGAATGCCGCTCACCTTCCCTTTTTCTCCGCCGACAAATATACCGTTCTCGCTTCTGCATTTGATTCCGGAGAAAGATATGTTCTCAACCCTGCCGACATTGCCCGCGGTCTGCCCTTTCGCAAACCGCAGGTTGGAGTCCTTCCCGCCGGCCGACTTTCGTTTATACGCGGTGACGTAAATCGGCTCCGCTTTTCCCCACCAAACATCATCGAACAGCCGTCCTTCAACGGACACATTTTGAAAACTGATGTTCTCGACTATCCCTTCATCCCTGTTCTGAATACCTATTCCCCTGTTGCTTGCACTGATGACACAATTTCTTACCTCGACATTTCTGATCGCGTCAACGTTTTCGCTGCCAAACTTGACCGAACATGACGTGGAAGTCATCGTGCAATCTGAGACGGTGATGTTTTCGGTTGGGCCGTGCTCACGGTATTCCCTTCTCGTCTTGAAACAGACGCAGTCGTCGCCGGACTCGATGTGGCAGCTTTCTATGCTTACATTCCTCGTGTGGTCGATGTCGATCCCGTCGGAGTTCCTGATCTTGAGATTGTTAAGGATGTGGACACCCGAAATCAAGACGCGGTCGCAGCCGACAAGGTGAAGGCACCAGTATGCAGAGTTACGGAAGGTTACGTTTCTTATCGCCAGGTTTCTGAAATTCACCAGGGTAAGAAGATGAGGACGACGGTCGATCTTGTCGAACGGTTTCAATACGTAAGCCGCTTTTTCTTCCGGCCCCATGAAGGCAATTCCGTTCCCGTCGATGACGCCCTCACCGCTTATCGTGACTCCGTCCGCATTTTCGCCTCCGATCCAGATACTCCCCTCGGAGAAGTTTTCCCTGAAAGCGCTCCTGGTGTAAACCGATTCATCCGGATTGGCGATGACCGTGGCGCCGCGTTCGACTTCAAATTCGACGGACGACTTCAGATCGAAGGGGCCGGCCATGTAGACACCTTTACCAGGCACACGCACGATCCCTCCGCCCGAGGTCGAGCAGTCATCTATAGCCCTCTGTATCGGAACCGCATTGTCTGTCGAGCCGTCGCTGACCGCTCCATAGTGGGTTATGTCGAAGATTTTCATGAACCTGAACCGGTGCCGGGTTTAGTTGAATGTCGGTGGCAGGATCTTATCCCCCCAACCAGACGGATGCGAGCCCATCTCGAGAATCAGAGTCCCTCCGCCAACGATATCCTTGTGACTTATCCACGCCTGGTTGAACGGCTTGCCGTTCAGCGTCGCAGATTGGATGCAGACGTTCTTGTCGGAGAGGCCACGGGCGACGATCCTGAATTCGGCCCCATTCTCCAGACGGATTGTCGTTTGACCGAAGAACGGTGAGGTGATGAGGTAGTATGGCTGTCCGGCAACCGGATATATGCCCATCATATGAAATGCAAGCCACGACGACATGGCGCCGGAATCGTCGTTGCCGGGGAGACCACCGGGCGAGCTGTTGTAGCTATCATTTACGATATCCCTCGTACGCTGGCTGCTCAGGTCGGGCCTCCCTATATAATGATATAGGCATGATGCAAGGAACGAAGGTTCATTGCCGACGTTATAGTAACCGTTCCTGAAGAACGTGTCGAGGCGCGACCGGAAGGCCCGTTTTCCCCCACATTTCCTTATCAGTTCCGGCATGTTCTGAGGAACGAAAAGTGAGTATTCCCAGGATGTCCCTTCATAGAAGAACCCGCACCACCAGCAGACACAATAGTGCCACTCCTCGGTGAGCGGCGTGTAGCGGAC
>CAZRXH010000030.1:7842-13507 GCA_964603995.1 uncultured Bacteroidota bacterium
CCGAGGCGGTTGTAGTCTGTAAGCCCTCCTCTCCCTTCCTTTTCCTGATTGCCTCCGGGAGGGACGGTTGCATCCTTGAGCATCGCCTGAAGCGCCAGACCGTAATCGATACCACCAAGACCCTTCACAAACGCGTCGGCGATAACGGCTTCCGCGTTGGAGCCTCCCTGTGTGCGTCCATTGCAGTTCCCGCTCCTGCCATCCGGCAGGTAACCGTCATGTTCGTATATGTTCAGCAATGCGTCGACAATATCCACTTCGCGCGACGGGTCAATCAAAGTTATGAGCGGATTGGACGTGCGGTAAGTGTCCCAGATGGTATAGAAATCGTCATAGTAGGGTTTGGAAGACAGCCAGAGCGGGTTCTCTCCGGTCCTGTCGACTGGCATCAGCATCGTGTGGTACAATGCGGTATAGAACATCTTCTTCTGGTCGGGCGTGCCGTCGACAAAAATCCTGTCGAGGAGGTTTTCCCACTTCTGCCGCGTTTGTTCCAGGGTTCCTGCAAAATCCCATCCCGGGATTTCTTCTTCGACGTTGCGTTTAGCTTTCAGCGAACTGATGAAAGAGATGCCGACTTTCACCTGGACGGTGTCCGATCCTGGACCGGCGAAATACATGAAGGCCCCGGTCTTCTCACCCGAGTCGAATTGTTCCTTCATGCGTGGAAAGATTGTTTCTCCCTTCCATGTTCCGCAACTGTCGAACGGGCGATCGAAAAGGGCATAAAAGTAAACGGTATAGGCTTTCCCGTTGTTCCAGCCACCTCTTATCCTGGAATATCCTTCGACAGAAGTATCGGACAGTATCTGAACCTGCGAACCGACAAACTGCTGTGCCTCGCGCGCATCGGGAATCGGCTCTTCGCCAAGGAACGATCCGGCGTCTATCTTTATTCCTCTTCTCCCGCTCTCCATAAACCTACAACGGTAAAAGGCAACACGCTCCGCTGCGGTGAGTTCGAGTCTGATATTCCACTTCTTTAGGATGACTGAATAGTATCCGGCTCGCGCAGTCTCATCGGTCCGCCGCGAGGCCTGATAAGTTGAATCAAATCTGCCCACGAACGGCATCAATGAAATATTCCCGTACTTCGGGCCGCCTCCTGTCCCGCTAACATGCACTTGGCTGAAGCCGAAAATGGGTACGGTAGTGTCGGCCTCATATCCGCTGTTCGAATGAACGCTGCAATCCGGACCCGGTTTGATCATACCGAACGGGCACGATGGCCCCACGAAGACATTGCCTCCGCCCGCGGAGCCGATGAACGGATCGATGTAGCTGCTGAGCGATTGAGCGACCATAGCTGCGGGTTGGATACACCTGAAAAGCAACATGAGGAAGACGAACCCTCGAAGGGACGAGATGACCTCGTTGAGTTTACTCGTACCCGTTCCGAAGAACGAGGAACGCGCTGACCGCAAGGTCAGATTATTCCGATTAAACGTGCCGCATCTCCATTCGCCTTGAATTTAATAATTTCGAGAGTGCATTACGGCAGGAGGCAGGTTCGACTACTATCGATGTTCCTCCTTGCCATTGAACACCTCCGCTACCTTAACCGGCCGCCTTTGTTCCAGCGACCTTTTCGCGGCCAAACCAATGGCTACCGACATGAGGCCGTCCTTTCCTCCGACCGAGACCGGTTGATTCATCGCAACCGCCTGGCAGAATTCCTTGATCTCACTCGCGTAGGCACCGATGTACCTGTCCATGAAGAAGTTCAGCGGCAGAGACGCATGTACGCCGTCCCTGCTGTAGTAATCGTGATTATCCGGCGCGTTGTTGTCGACCTTCACCATCCCTTCTGAACCGAAGACCTCAACTCGCTGATCGTAGCCGTACACGGCCTTACGACTGTTGTCGATGATAGCAAGAGTCCCGTCCTCGAATTTGAGCGTGATCACCGCCGTGTCGACGTCGCCGGCCGCACCGATCGCCTTGTCGATCCTCACTGCAGCGGCCGCGAACACTTCTTCGACCTCCCTCCCCACAATGAACCGGGCCATGTCGAAATCATGAATGGTCATATCGAGGAACATGCCCCCGGACAGCGCAATGTACTCGGCCGGAGGGGGAGCAGGATCCCGTGACGTAATTTTCAGGATATGGGGCTCGCCGATCTTTCCTTCGATCACCATTTGCTTGATCTTCTTGAAGTTCGTGTCGAACCTCCTGTTGAATCCGACCATAAGCTTCACGTGGGATTTCTCCACGGCATCTAGCACACGCTGTATGATACCAAGGTCTAGCGCTATCGGTTTCTCGCAGAAGATATGTTTTCCCGCCTTTGCAGACTCGATTATGTACTGCGCGTGGGTATTTGTTGGAGAACAAATCAACACGGCTTCGACTTTGGGGTTCGTGATTACATCACGGTAGATGTCCGTAACCTGATCTATTGAAAAGCGATCAGCAAGGTTCTTCGCCTCGGAAATATTCGTGTCCGCAATCGACACGACTTCCGCTTCGGGAACACCTTGAGAAATAGTCTCGGTATGGACCTTCCCGATTCGTCCGGCACCGATCACACCAACTTTGATTTTTTTCATATGATATCCAGATTGTCCTTAGAGACCAAGCGTCTTGATGTATTTCAGATTGCTGAGTGCGCATTCCTTCGGCTTACCCATCCCGGGGAGCACGTCTTGTTCGACGACGATCCATCCGGAGTACGAAATGTTCCTGAGCTCGCGAACGACCGACTCGAACCGCACGGAACCTTCGCCGAGTTCGCAGAACACGCCATGCCTCACTGATTCAAAGTAATCCCATCCTTCCGAACGGGACTGCGCGGCAATTTTGTCGTCGCAGTCCTTGAAGTGAACATGCCGGATGCGTCCCGGATAGCTTCGAATGGCTTCGACGGGATCACCCCCGCCAAACCGGTAGTGCCCCATGTCGAGTACCAACCCGAGCAGTGAAGGATCGGTCAGGCTCATCAGGATTTCGATCTCGCGCGGTGTCTCGACGTAACCGCCGCAGTGATGATGGAACACCGTTCTGAGGCCTGTGCTCTTTCTGACTCGCTCCGCCAGCTCCATGGCACCGTCGGAGAACACCTTCCATTCATCTTTGGTGAGTCCCATTTCAGGCGTGACCCGGCCCGCGTTCCTGGTCCGGACGGGATCGGTTCCATTGTTGTCTGCTAGCACGATGAATGCGTCGGCCGCGCCGGAGTCCTTCATGAGCCTCGCGGTTTTGACCGCAGTGTCGATTCCTCCCTCCAGTTTCGTCCTGTCCTTCAAGGCAACTGGCACAAAGGCACCCAGCAGTTCGAGATTCCGCCTTTTGAGTTCAGATTTCAGTTGGGACGGATCCGTCGGCATGAATCCCCAATCCCCGAGCTCTGTCCCCTCGTATCCTGTTTCTTTGATTTCGTCGAGGACCTGTGAATAGCCGGGGGCTTCGCCTTCAAGATCGAATTCAAGTACGCCCCACGAGCAGGGTGCGTTGGCAATTCTTATCATATTTTTGATTGTTCTCTCATCTAGAATTTTCTTGTCCATTCATCGTGCCAGCGTTCGATGACAACTTTGGTTTGTGTGAAGAATTCTACGGCGTGCTTAGACTGGCCGTGCAGATCGCCGAAGAACGATTCCTTCCATCCGCTGAACGGGAAGAAGGCCATCGGAGCGGGGACTCCGATATTGATTCCGATATTCCCCGCCGACACTTCGTGCCGGAATTTCCTGGCGGCAGGGCCGCTGGATGTGAATATACATGCGGCATTCCCGTACATACCGCCGTTTATGAACCGTATGGCGTCATCGAGAGTCCCGACATATTTCAGATTCATCACGGGTCCGAATATCTCCGCCGTCGCCGCATCCGAATCGTCAGCGACGTCCTCGATCACGGTAGGAAATATGTAGTTCCCATTTTCACAGCCGTCGACGCGTGCGTTACGTCCGTCGAGAAGGATCTTTGCTCCCTTGTTGTACGCATCCCCGACAATTTTTTCTATTCTCTTCCTGCTTTCAGATGTGATTATCGCGCCCATCTGCGATTTCGCATCCATGCCGTAGCAGGTCGTTTTGGACTTCGCCGCTTCGACGAGTCTGTCCCGGAATTTCTCCCTGGCGTCGGCAACGAGCACAATCGTTGAGGCCGCGAGACACCTCTGCCCGGCACATCCGAAAACGCTGTCGGCGATGATTCGCGTTGTCGTTTCAGGATCTGCGTCGGCCATAACGACCAACGGGTTCTTGGCGCCTCCCTGGGCTTGTACTCTCTTTCCGTTCTCGGTCCCTTTTGAATAAACATATCGCGCAACTTTAGTCGAACCGACAAAGCTCACGGCCCGTATGGCTGGATGCGTGAGTATTGCGTCGACGGTCTCCTTTGCGCCGTGGACCAGATTCAAGACGCCTTCGGGAAGATTCACAGGCTCGAGTAGTTCAAATATACGTGTCATCGTGCCCGGCACTTTTTCGGAGGGCTTGACTATATATGTATTACCGCACGCGATTGCGTAAGGGAAAAACCAGAAAGGGATCATCACAGGGAAATTGAACGGCGCGATGCACGCCGCCACTCCCAAAGGCTGCCTGATCATGAACTCATCTATACCCGCAGAAATGTCCTCGGAAAACTCGCCCTGCATGAGAGTCGGGATTCCGCATGCCACTTCGATATTCTCCACAGCCCTGATAATTTCCGCTTTCGATTCCGTAAAGGTCTTGCCGCTTTCCCGGGTGCAGATCGCAGCGATTTCGTCCGAGTTTTCTTCCAGGATTGTCTTCATCCTGAACAGATACTGTATCCTTTTCTCGGCCGGGACATCTCTCCACTTCTCGTACGCGGCGGCTGCTTTAGTGGCGGCGATGTCAATGTCTTCTGCGCATCCGGCCGGAACACGCGCGATAGACTCGCCTGTTCCCGGATTCTCGACATCAAGGAATTTGACCGACCTGCTCGGAGACCATTCACCGTTTATGTAATTACGAATCTCTTTCATCTTCAATTCTATTTCAGGTTACAGATAATACTTCTGATGTCTCTTGTTATCCCTGTAGATGCGATAAGCCTCTTTCACCGAATCCATCTCCGACACTTCAGCAACCGGGACCTCCCACCATGCATAGCCGTCTATGCCTTTCTTCAAATCCGTTTGGATGTATATGACGGTCACCTTCTCGGACAATTTCGCCTTTGCAAGTGCTTCTTTAAGCGATGCGATGCTGTCGGCTTCAAGAACGTAAGCACCCAGGCTCCTGGCGTTCGCCGCAAAATCGACCGGCAGTGCATCGCCGCTCAGCTGCCCGGTCTTCACGTCACGGAACCTGTACTCCGTCCCGAACCGGCCGCTGCCGACGGATTCCGAAAGCGAGCCGATGCTCTTGAATCCGTTGTTGTTGAGGAGTATGACCACAAATTTGATTCCTTCCTGGACTGCGGTTATCAACTCGTGATTGTTCATCAGATAGTTGCCGTCCCCTACCATGACGTAGACCTCGCGATCGGGGCACGCCATTTTCGTTCCGAGCCCGGCCGCTATCTCGTAACCCATCGTCGAGTAACCATATTCGATGTGAAATTCTTTGCTGTCTCGCGCGCGCCAGAGTTTATGAAGATCTCCCGGGAGGCTTCCTGCCGCGCAGACGAGGACGTCTCCGGGTCGGGCATGAGAGTTTACCGCCCCGATTACTTCCGCCTGCGTGAC
>CAZRXH010000030.1:13607-32216 GCA_964603995.1 uncultured Bacteroidota bacterium
TTCCGGAAGGCTGGTCATCAGCTGCTCCGGACGTTCGATCCTGTCCCAGTATTTCGAAACGGGTTTGAAGCAATCATTTACGGAAATATCCTGTGCCGAAGGACTCTCAAGCTGCTGCAGGACCGGCGCGACGTTTCTCCGGGCGAAAATGTCGCCCGGAATCAGGAGGACGGGGAGTCTGTTTATGGTCGCGGCAGCCGCGCCCGTGATCATATTCGTCGCACCCGGACCGATCGAAGATGTACAGACGAATGTGCTCAGCCGGTTTTTCATCTTAGCATAAGCGGCTGCGGTGTGAACCATCGACTGTTCGTTTCGTGTCTGGTAATATTTGAAATCCGGATTTTGCTGAAGCGCCTGACCGATCCCCGCAACGTTGCCGTGCCCGAAAATTCCGAAGCAGCCGGCGAAGAACCGGTTCTCCACTCCGTCGCGTTCGACGTACTGGTTCTTGAGGAACCTTATCGTCGCCTGCGCCGCGGTTAATCTCTCCATCTCAAAATCCCCCGTTCGATTCAATGAAAGCCATAACCTCTGTCAGGGTCGGATTGAAGTTTGCGCATCCGTGCTTCGTCACCAGGATAGCGCCGCAGGCGTTTCCGATTCTGCAGCACTTGTACCAGTCCCAGCCACGCAGGAAGCCGTAAATGAATCCCGACGCGAACGCATCTCCTGCACCGAGCACGTTCACAACCTCCACACAAAATCCCGGCACGTCGATGACCGTGCCGTCGTCGAGAAACACCGAAGACCCATTCTCGCCTCGTTTCACGATGAGAGTCTTCACTCCGGTTTCGAGGATGGCCTTGATCGCTTCGTTTACGTTTCCCGTGATTTCCGGGGCGGATATCTGCTGGTTCCTGATTTTTATCTGTGAAGGATCCTTGATCATCGTGGCAAGAATTTCCTCCTCCGTCCCGATGGCCATTTTGCAGTAATTCAAAAACGCACGCGCCGTTACACCGTACGCGCGTGGATCGTGCCACTGATCAGCTCTGAAATCGAGATCGACCAGGACGGGGGCACCGTTTTCGACCGCCCGTTCCGCGGCGAAGAAAGCGGCAGACCTGGAAGGTTCCACATTGAGCGCCGTTGCCGACACTTCGAGCAGGCGCGATCCGGCGATGTCGGCCTTCATCACGTCGTCGATATTCAGTTTGGAATCGGCACAGTTGTCGCGGTAGTAGACCAACGGGAAGTTGTCCGGGGGCTCAATCCCGAGAATTACCGCACTTGTGCGCGCACCCTCCTTCACGGGTATGAAAGCAGTTTCGACTCCCTCCTTCCTGAGGAAATTCAGGAGAAACTTCCCAACCATGTCGTTTCCCACCGCCGTGAGAAGTGCCGATTTCAGGCCAAGCCTCTTGGTGCCGACCGCAATATTCAGCGGCGAGCCTCCGACGAATGCGCCGAATTCTTTGATCTCTTCGAACGGACTTCCGATGTTGTTGCTGTAGAGATCGATCGACGAACGTCCGTATGTTATCACATCGTATTTCTTCATCGCCTATCTCTTCAGATTCATTCCTATGGTCACGATAGGCAGTCGCTCATCCATCTTCTTCCACGTGCCGTAAATCCATTTGTGGTCAGGATCGTCACTGTTGGCTAGCGACTGGTCGCTTCCCGCGAGAAAATTCAAATAGTAGGTATTGTAACCGTGCCCGGCCGAGACGGGATGGTATCCTCTCGGTATGAGGACTATGTCATCCGTGTGAGTCTCCGCAATCTCGTTCAGACTCCTGTCATCAGTATAAATCTTCTGAAGCGCGAACCCCTGGGGCCTGTCGAATTTGTAGAAGTATATCTCTTCAAGATTTGCCTCGAGCAGCTTCCCTTCAGCGTCAACGGTGCGGTTATCGTGCTTGTGTGCAGGGAATGAGCTCCAGTTGCCCGACGGGGTATAGACTTCGACGCATACCAGTCTGTGACAGGATGAGCCGGGAGGCAGGATCGAATTTATCTGCCTGGAAGCATTATCACCTCCACGGAGTTCAATCCCGAAATCTTCGACCGACTCCGGAGTGATCATAAATCCTTCGAACCCGGAGGCTCCTTTCGTGTATCCGCAGGCTATGTCAAGGTTTCCGCTTTCGGCAGTCAAAGTGAAATCGGTGCCGGGAGGTAAGTACGCCGCGTGAGGGAGCCCGCCGAAAACATTTTCCCTTCCCTTGCGGGTTTCCCATGTTCCCCACTTCGAGGTTACAGAGAAGCTTCCGCCCAGCAGAACTATGCAGAACTCGTTCTCACCAGTTTTATTCACCCATTTTTCGCCTGCCGTCATCCTTCTTGCGGTGAAATTGAGATGTTTCCATCCGGCTTCATCTGCATTTATGCTTTGATATACGCCGGTATTGACGGTGTCCGGGTGAACGAGCAACTTACATCTTCGATCAGTCTGCATTTTCAGCCACAATCAATGACCGACATTTTTCACGAACGAATATCCGCAACTCTTCCATGTAAGTCTTACCGGGAAGAATCGGATCGAACAGCTCCGGCGATCTGCCGAAGAACTCGCGATGAACCCGTGCCCAGATGAGTCTCATGTCAGTTGCTATGTTAATCTTCGTAACTCCAAGCGAGACGGCTTTGAGTATATCTGATCGGGGAATTCCCGCAGCCTCGGGTTTCAATTTCCCCCCGGCATCATTTATTCTCGAGATTTCTGCCTCCGGCACCGCGGAAGCGCCATGCAGCACGAGCGGGAACGCTACCGGAAGCAGCCTTTGAATCTGTCTCAGCACACCGAGATTCAGCCCCGAGTTTCCCTTGAACTTGTAAGCACCGTGGCTGGTGCCGGCCGCAACCGCGAGACTGTCGCACCCAGTACGGCTGACGAATTCGGCCGCCTCGTCAGGGTCGGTGTATTTTGCTCTGCCCGAATCCACAACGATATCGTCCTCTTTGCCGCCCAGAATGCCCAGCTCAGCTTCGACGAATATCCCCTTGTCGTGGGCACGCTTCACGATCTCGGATGTTACCGAGATGTTCCTCTCGTAATCCTCTCTGGAAGCATCGATCATGACGGAGTCGTAGAACCCGGATTCGATTGCGCTTACGCAGCTGGAGGCGTCTCCGTGGTCAAGGTGAACAGAGAAGCGGGCTCCCCCGTAGATCTCGGCAGCAGCGGCAATCATGCCTTCAAGAACCTTCGGAATCATGTAAGCCCGGGCTGCCGGCGTCAGCTGGACAATGACCGGAACACCGGCATCCGAAGCACCAGCCAACACGCCGTGAACCTGCTCGGCATTGAAAACGTTGAGTGCAGCTATTCCATATTTACCGTAAGCTTCGTGAAGAATATCTTTAGTTTTCGCTTTCAATTCCTTCGCCTTCCGGCAATCTATTTTCGTTAATCCGTCTCAACTGAACTCCCTTATCGGCGATCGGCTCCGTTTCGATCCAAGCATCCTCATTCCTGCCTGGACTACAGCCTGAGCAATGACCTCATCCGACTGAATCTCTACTTTGTCCTCTTCGCGACCGAAGCTCTTTCGACTACCTTATGTTCCAAAACCACCTTCTGGAGAAGCGGAGTTGACGACCTGCCGATCTGCCTCACCAGAAGATCGGTGGCGGATTTCCCGATCTCGTAGGCGGGCATCTGGACAGTAGTCAATGGGATCTTTACATATTCGCCGAATTCAATGTTGTCGAAACCCATCACCGAGACCTCAGTCGGCACATCAATGCCAATCTCGGTCAGGGCATTGATAAGGCCGATTGCAACAAGGTCGTTGTAGCAGAACACCGCCGTCGGCAGCTCTCTCTTCTTTCCGAACAGCTCCTTCCCGGCCTGATAACCATTCGGAGCATACGGTTCTACGGATATGATGAAGTCCTTGTTAATGGACAGCTTATGATCTATGAGAGCTTGTTTGTAACCATCAAGTCTCTTCTGCCCGTGGCCGGATCGTGCCGGGCCTGCGAAGTGCGCGATCTTCGTATGGCCGCGTTTAATCAGGTATGATACGGCGTCATACGCGGCCCTGGCGTTGTCTATGTCCACAGTATTGGTGGCGTAGTTCGTCACCGTCCCGAGAATCACGAGCGGGTAATTGTCCTTCAACAGGTCAGCGAGGTAAGAGAAATCGGCTCCTTCGCTTTGAAGCGGCGAAAGTATAAGCCCATCCACCCTCTTGCTGATCAGTGTCTTGACAATCTCCGCTTCCTTCTCGAGAGAGAGTTCTGAGCTACCCAGAAGGACCGAATAGCCGAGTTGGGAACAGGTATCGTAGACCCCTCTCATTAATTTCGCGAAGTACGGGTTGTCGATTTCCTTTATGATGAGACCGATACTCTTCGTCTCTCTGACGGCGAGGGACTGAGCAATCTGGTTAGGGCTGTAATTGTACTTCTCAATTATCGCCAGAACTTTCGAGCGGGTCTCTTCAGACACGCCGCTCTTATTGTTCAGAACGATCGAGACGGCAGACTTGGAAACGTTGGCAAGCTTGGCGATTTCTGAAATTGTCATTCGCATATACTAAACCGGATTATAAAGTTGAGGAATCGTTGAGATGCTGCAATATAATCGTTTCAAAAGGTTTATGAAACACACTAAACCGGTATAGTAAACTCTGCGTTCGCAGTGGCATCACCGTACAATTGCCGGCCATGAGTCCAACTACTACCGCAACATCGTTCAATTGCGATCCAATCCCTACTCCGGGCTCAACCAGGGAAGGGACCGAAATATCCCTACATTCTTCTATATCTAGATCTTCACAAACCATTTCATCCGCCACATGAAATAGGCAATCAGGTACATGAATAACATGAACGAAATCGCGTACATGAGCGACGCGTTGATCGGGCTGGCGACCGACAGGAAGAAAGTGTTGAAGATGAACTCCTGCAGCGACAGCGCCTTGCCGGCAATCGTACCTAAATCAATGATCCTTATGAACTTCGCGATGACTTCCGAGAGAAAATACACCGTTATCGCATTCATACCGTAGATGATGAGAGGGAGCGACCACTTCCTGTATCCCTTCACATCAACAAGCCAGTATAGGCCTCCGAGACAGACCAGGTCTATTCCCGTCATGAAAATGCTGTATGAACTCGTCCACATGTTCTTGTTGATCGGCATCCATACGCTGAGGACGGCAGCAAGAAGTATCAGGATATTCCCACCGACCATCAGCCAGATCGTCTTCTCTTCCTTTGTCCTCTCAGAGAAAAGCCAGTGGCCGGCAAGCACACCTGATAGTGTCGTCGCTATCGAGGGGATGGTACTGACAAGTCCTTCCGGGTCGAATCCCGGATATGGGGCGTAAATATAAGTATGTCCGTGAAAGAGATGCGAATCGACGAACCAGGCGAGACTCCCCGCCGGCTGCATCACGCCAGCTCCGTAACCTGGGACGGGTATGAGTTTCACCATCAGCCAGTATCCCGCGAGCAGGCCTATTGTCCAGTATACCTGCCCCCTTATCCCGGTATTCAGTATGATCAATGAGGCAATCAGATAGCAGACTGCTATGCGCTGCAGTACGCCTGGGATGCGGATCGTCGACAAAAAGAAGAATGGGAAGTTATTGTACGAAACCGCATTCAATATCAGTCCGAGGAAGAATAGGATTGCAGAACGCCGGAGAACATGCCAGTAGATTTTCTTCTTCCCTGTCGAATCTTCCGAGCGATGGCGAAACGAGAGGACCATCGCCACTCCCACTACGAAAAGGAAAGTTGGAAATACCCAGTCGGCAAACGTCCAGCCGTTCCACGGCGAGTGCTCGATCTGAGTGTAGACACTCGACGTCGGCCCGTGATTATTCACAACCATCATCCCGGCAATCGCGGCTCCCCGTAGAATGTCAAGCGAAACCAAACGTTTGTTCTTATCCAACATTCTTCCCTTTCTGTTTGATGAGGTGTGATGCAGACTCACGCGCCCATCCTGACAATTGCATGTTGAGCGAAGCTTCCTCGCGCGACGCTAGCCGGCCCGATGCTCTCATGAAAAGGCTCCATATGATTTCTGGGATCCTGATCTGACAAACGAACTCCGGCAGCACGCCAATTTCTTATCACCTACCTCCCGGTCCTCAGGAACCGGTCATACTTCTCACGGTATTCTTTTTCATACTGCCTGACTGCATTTTCATAGCTCATCGCGGGCGTGTCTGGCATCCTTTTCCACTTAATGACCACTTTGCTTGCCGGGACCGGGAGGTAGACTTCGTCTCCGTCTGCCTTCAGCGATCTCCCATTTGCTGTCACCGATTTGACCTGCATGAACCATGGCAAATGAAGGACAAGATGACGGGGATTATCGGTAAAGCGATCATTTAAAATCAAACTCGCTTCCTTTTTCTCAAACTTGAAGACCATGTTCACTTCGCCGAAATACGTGGGGGCATGAGCCACCGATATCTCCTGTCCTTCCCTTATCCAGTCCGGCGAGATGCAAGAGAAGAGGTGCAGATCACCATCCTGCTCGCGCACCATCATGTTCCTTATCAGCGTGCGAATCTCAGCAGCGTACCATCCGTGCGGGGCAAGGTTGCCGTCGAACTCCCTCGTTCCCCAAGGGTGGATAGCATATTCAAAGCCTCCGTGTGTCGATCCGGTATGGACAAGGACTGCATAGAACTCCTTCAACGCGGTCTCCTGTTCATTCCGGACGAGCTCGTCCTGCGTATTTCGCATCGTGAGATAATCATGCAAATACGCGCCGTTGCCGTATGTCATGATTCCTTCCCTATATTTTGCCCGGGTAGAATCGAGAGTAGCGGTCACCATACGATCGAACGGGGAGAATAGAAGCTCCGGATATAATGTCAGCATATTCCCCCAATCCTGTCCCGGGGGATTTGCTCCGTCGAGGCCGGGTGGTATATAACCGCCGGTGCCGGAGGTCAGCGTGTCCAGCCTGCCTAGAAGCGTGCGGTACAAATCGTCGTACTCGTGCTGAAACTTCGCTTCGTCGGCGTGCCGGCCAAGCCCTTCGGCGATGACCACCATGTTCTTCAACCCGTCAAGGGCCCAGAAGTTGTGCCCGGTGATGTGTCCTGCGATGTCTTCGTTGTCACCGGGTCGAGTTACGGGCATAAGATGTAACGGATCGGCCTCGCGTGCCTTCACGAGCCATTGAAACGCCTTCAGGATCGATGGGTACACTTCTTCGGCGAAAGCTGTATCGCGTGTAAATCTGAAGTACTGACCGTATGCCCACATGGTCTGCCCCCAGCCGTCGAACTGTCCCCCCTGAGATACGAAATTACCGTCGGGTTCCTGCCACCTGGGATAGAACCGGAGACACTCCCGCGCGGTGTTGAAATAGCCAGATAATAAATACATCCTGATGATGAAAGAAGCATCGCGCAGGTAGAATTTCCGGTATTGAAAATCATTCACTCTTTGAATATAGAATCCATCTTCCTTCGTCCGCGCGATAAGATCATATATCAAATTCGCCTTGAACGTGTTGACAACCTTGGATTCAGGCACGCTTATGCGAAGTCCTTTGGAAAGAAAGTCCTGCCAGAAATCCACGGTCTTTTGCAGGTAGTCGTCGAATCGGGCGGTGTCAAGCTGAACGAGCATGGGATCGCCCGACCGAATGGGAGTGTACGGCATCTTGAATTCAAGTGTGCGCTCTTCCCCGGGCCTCAGAAGCACTTCGTAGTTGACGATGCCGACGGGGGTGGTCGGGAGCACTTGCAACGTCCGCGCGGTCAGGTCTTGTGGGCGATTGTACCGGATATTAAGCGTCATCATCTTTTCGGGCGAAGGATTCACAGGGAACATATACATCAAACTGTCGGATCGAAAGAACGCATTCTTCGAGAAGCTGTAAATCCAATCAGGGTCAAACGGCACGCCTGCCTGTTCGGGTCCTCCGAGAAATTTCATCTTGATCGGTCGGACAAACCGATGATCGGCCGTTCCGTCACCAGTGTTAGATTCGCCCTGAAAACGGACACCCACTCCGAAGAAAGCAGCCCGTCCCTGCTTCGTCACGTCCTTTAATTTCACTCTGACGAAATTTATCAAAGGACTCTCCGGGTTGCCATCCAATGTCGCAGCAAAGGCAGTTATCTCGTATTCGACGCCATCTTTTTGAAAAGCATACGATATAACCGGGATGTAGCCGTCGAGGAGCGTTTTCACTCTGTGATTGACGGGGTCAGGAGGATTGCCGGTGAAAAACATCAACTCACCGTATCCCGTGTAGAGATAACCTTCCGGTGTGACTTCAGTTCCCCACCTCCCGTCCATCACGCCTATGACGTCGGTTGGCTTGCTGTAATAAGAGAATGGCTCGTGCGGATCGTCGATGGAAGGATTAACCATCTGGCCGCTGGCGATTCGCGTGCAAAGGGCCATAATGACAGCGAAGTATTTCAGGTTCGCTTGTTTCCTTCCGTACATCAACAGATTTCTCCTTCAACCCTTCGTCATGTGTTTGGAAATTTCTGGGGCCGCCGACTTGCGTCGGCGGTCCCGCGCTTGCAGTTAGGGCACTAGACCACTACTTAAGGAGAAGCATTTTTTTCGTGATAACGTTGGGCCCTTGCTTAAGCGAATAGAAGTAAACGCCACTGGCGTATCTGTCCATATTCACATTGTACACATAAATTCCGGCGGTCCTGAAGCCCTGGTCAATCACGTCGACGACCTGGCCGAGCACATTGAAAATCGTGAGGCTCATTACGCCCGACGATTTCAAGCTGACTCTGATGCTGGTCGAGGGATTGAAGGGGTTGGGATAATTCTGCTCCAATGAAAACTTCGAGGGGACCCTCGGCGAAGGAGAATTGACCGCAGTCACCTCCCATGCAGTCTTCTGGCTGGGGTACCAGTTGAGATCGCCTACGGGAAAGCCGTGTGCCGCGCCGGTATACGCGGGGGAAGATGTTGAATAGGTGCAGTCCAGCGTATCCGCGTACCAGGTGGTCAAACGTTTGTCATACTGCACGAATACGCCGCCGCTTGACGCGCCGCCCGTACCGCCGAGAGAAACTGGCTCGGTCATCCATTGTATGGTTCCTGCCATCGGAGCAGGCACATTCGTGAACGAGAAACTGCCCAGCTCGTAAAACGCTTTGGTCGTATCGACTCTGGCCTTGATGCTGTCGGACATTATCCGCCCCATAGAAATGGCGGGATCCCATCCATTGGTAACCGCTGTATTCCATACCGTTTGAATCTGCGGCGTAACGTACCAGTAATTGTTGGCAATGTTCCAGTTTGTCGAGACATACCCCGGAAGTGTATCAGTTGTCGCCGGGGAATTGTATATCCAGGCCATCTTCACTTTTCCGTCCGGGTAGAATTCGCCGCTTTCCTTGAAATCGTATTGGCGTTTCGTGCTTGTATCCTGTCCCGCAGCCATCGGATCGATCAATAAGTTATTGGTTATCTGTACACTAGCACCTACCGCACCTAATGCGATAAGACCATACCGGCCTGCGCTTTCGTAAACGGTGTTGTGATCAAAAATGAAATGATTTAATCTGCCGACACTGGCGATATGCCTTACAACTCTGTCGTAACCAAACAAGTATGTGTTGTTGATAAAGACGAGGCTGTCGATAGACACGTTACGGATGTCAACGGCACGCCCATTGCCCACATCGACTAGAGGCGGGAGACCCATATTCGCGAAAATATTGTCTCTAAATATTATTGTGGGAACTGCGGCAAAGGCGCTGGCAACCGCCTGCCCAACATTCGAGAACACGTTTCCATCGAATTCCATGCGAGGCCCGGGCGTTGCGCACCTGAATAGGATGAATGGTCCACCGTAGGTGTCGAAGGATGACGTGTCAGGATCAAAGTATCCGCTAATGATAAGGTTTTTGACTATGACATCACCCTGAACATTAACCCATTGGTATGGAGCTGCCGTGGTACCTGTCTGCGCAACACCATAAACGATTGGCTTCCCACCGCTCCCAGTGTCCGCCGCTTCAATGTCGAGCGTCCAGCCGGTATTATTGACAATGCCGTCCCAGAACCAAGTTCCGCCACGCTGAAGAACGTAAACCCTCTGCGAATCAGCGCGGGCACCGCCGCTAAGAGTATCCCCGTTGACAATGTCGCTAAGATACGTCACCGTGGTCGGTCGGGATAGAAACATAGCGTGTTGACCAAATGCCACTGTCACGGTCGACAGCAACAGCAGCGTTGGCAACATAACACGTAGTACTGCTTTCATGTCTTCCTCCTTTAAGAATGAATGTGAATTAGTGAGTTAACATTGTTGTTGTTCAACACAGTGTTCTACATCGTAACCCTGAGCCAAAGATTGACGTTTGTGCCGTACCTGACACTCGATGTCTGCAGCGTCCAACCTGTAATCGTGTTCTGAATACTCGTGCCCTCACTGTAGTTCGTCAAGTTGTCGATATTCAGACCGATGGCCAGATGTTCGCTCAGATTTTGCTTCAACGCAAGATCCATCCTTGCGAACGAATTCTGCATCGGGTTCGACCGCTGGTCAAATGAGAAACCGTTATAGTAGCTGTCCTGGTAGAAGTACGACAGTCTTGCCGAGAAACCCGCGATATCATATCCCAATACGATGTTGCAAAAGAACTCCGGCGAGTTCACAATCCTGCTTTTCTCCTCAATAAGCCGCACCGCTGGTTTGGGAACCGGGAAACCTGCTACGTACGTCGTGTCATAGTAGATGCTGGCAAAGGGTGTGTAAGTTTGGTTTTTGACGAGCGACAAATTATAGTTTAAGATAATGCCCCGGAGAACGCCGGGCAGAAACAGGAAGTTCGTTTGCTGCTCCACCTCGAAGCCCCATACGTAGGTCGGTTTGGAAGAATTGTATGGGTATGACAGATAGTATGTGGTGCTAAACGGTCTTTGATTGCCCAAGAAGTGTATCCCCATGCTGTCAGCAAGGTTGGTGTTCGGGAAAATGGGGAAACCGTTGAGGTACTCGACTTCGTTATCGATCCTCTTGAAGTAGGACGACACGGAAAGCAGTCCGATGGCACTCCCATAGAACTGGAGATTTACTTCGTAGTTCCACGCGCTCCCGTTTTTCAAACCCGTGTTGCCCATTTTCACCATATCTGTGCCGACATAAGCGGCGGTGCCGATAAGGAGGTAAGTCGGCAGCCTGTAGTTGAAATCAGGCCGGGTGATCCCACGGTAGGCAGCGAATCGGACGTTCATGAAGTCAGTTGGTCTTAGTATCAAATGGAAATTCGGCAAAACGATAGACTCGGCGTGAGTTGCCGAGGTATCGCTGAAAACCGAGAAGGCTGAAAGTGGCTGGGTTGTGTAGAATGAAGCGTAATTATCGTTGTCCGCTTCAAATCTTATGCCGGCGATTAACGTTGCAAAAGTCCCGAAATTTAAAGTGTTCATCAAATAGGCGGCTCCCACGGTTTCATCGGCACCGTAACCTGTCCCATCCTCCGCCGTACCGTCCGCATACTCGCGCATCTTTGTATTCGGATCGATTCCGTTCACGCTTATGTCGTACCAGTTCCTCATGATGTTGGGATCGATAAGCGGATCTAGTGAATACAAGCCATAGACGTTTCTCGTGGAGTTGTCGATGAAATTCGTCATCAGGATAAGCCCGCCAGTCTTTTTCAGATTGCCGAAGCCATATGCGGCCCAATTCTTTGGCACTATACTGCCATCGGGGAGCAACATTGAGCTTGTCTCCTGTACGCCGTTGTAATAAGGGGCGAAATAGTAGTTGTTATTTCTCCTATGATAGTGATCGTTGAATTTTCCCCCGAATTTTAGCTCGCCACTCATGTCAGAGAACGAGTAGTCCCGCTTGATATCCAGACTGGCGGTTCTCTGGTAATCGAGATTGTTGTTTGTTCTAATGTTCGCATAATCAAAGTATGAGTAATTGAAGTTATCGACGGCGTATGGGATGAGGTTCTGATAAGGGCCCTTGCGGAGAGCCACGGGGATGGTCTTCATGCCTGAAAGTACATTCCCCGCCGAATCAAGCGTCGAGGGTTCCACAAAGTCCAGGCTGTAGTTGTACGGGTTGTCGGTGCTCGACTGGGTAAACGAGAGATTCCAATTCACCTGCCACCCGGCCAGATTGTTTTTTCCCTGCAGCGACATCGAAAGTATGTGCGTGCTGATATCTTCCCCCGTGAAGGTGTATTCAGGGCTTGCCCATTCGATGGGATAATCACGACCAATCATCGAAAGTCGTCTTTCTGTTACGTCGACGTCACCGTCGAATTTCACGACACCGCCGTCCGGTGTCATCACGTCGAGAAGCAGCCTCGCTCCCCTCCGCCTCCTGGTTTCGGGGGCATATTGGATCGTGAAATCATTGATTTCCCAATTTGTGTTGTTGTTGAGCGTCTGGTCATACGCGACGCTGTAATTCTCGCTGCTTCGGTTACGCTGCTCGATATTTCCAAAGAGCTGGACTCCCAGCACTTTGTTAAAAAATCTCTCTCCGTAGTTGCCATAGAAGTTATACTGGTTATATGCATTGTCTAAGGCTCCGTATGATCCTTGGGCTGTCACTTGAATTGAACGTGAATCTGGAGCAGTCTTGGTCTCAAAATTCACATTCCCTGCAATCGCCGAACCATCCATATCCGCAGTTATGGCTTTGGTCACGGTGATGCCCGAGAGGGATCCCTGCGCGATCGTGCTCAGGTCAACTCCGCGCGAGTCGGCATCGGTAGCCGAAAGTCTCGTCCCGTCCAGTGTTATTGTCGTGTAATCTTCGCTGAGACCCCGCAGAGTAATTTCGCTGGCTTCTCCCCCCGAGCGAACTATTGAGATGCCCGGGAGTCTGCCGAGTGCCTCTGCTGCGTTCGCATCAGGCAACTCCCTGATCTTCGCTTCAGAAACAACGTTTTCAATCTTGTCGGATGTGACCTGCCGGTTTATAGCGGCGGCCTGCCCCCCGGCCTGCGCCGTGATCACGACTTCCTTCCCCTGAACGTTGACCGACATGAGAACGAAGTCCAGCTGCGTGGTCTTATCATCGGAGATTGTAACTTCTGCGTCCTTAGACAAGTATCCGATGTAGGAACACCTCACTTTGTACCGGCCGGCCGGGATGACATCTACGACATAATGCCCCTCTAGATCCGCAGAGGCCCCGTGAGCAGTCCCCACCAGCAATATGCTTGCGCCCACCAGCGGCTCCCGCGTGGTTGAGTCGATAACCACTCCTCTGAGCTTGCCTGAGGCGAACAAGGTCGTTGGTAGCAAGAGAAGGAAGAGCGTCCAGAATTTTGTGGATCGTAAATCTAACATACTATCACCTTTCAGAGATCAAGGACCATTTAATAGTTCTTTAGAACGCCGGCGCTTGGCGTCTTTCCTGGCGCAGCCGTGCGTGCAATCGAGTCTTCCTCTTCAACCTGTCCGATGCCACGCCGTATGTCGTTGGAATACGGGCGTCGCTCACCGCGATCGTCGCGCTCCTCAAACCCTTGAGCCCGATGCCCGGCAAACGTGGGGTTGCTTCCACGGAGGAAACCGCCTTTGAACCGGGGTTGAACCGAGAACCGTACAACGAGTTACTAAACCGCTCTATTCTGGGTGGTTTGTAATATAACATATTGTGTATTAGGTATTTATAAGTATGTTGCATATTGTCTCTGAACCGCTCAAGTTATTTACCATATTTCTTTTTTAAAGTCAAGTATTTTTTTGTTTTTCAGGTGCGGGATTTATTTCTTTCGCCCTGCCATCGATATAAATGCGGTACCAGGTCCTTGAGGGTCTGCCCTGCGCCGCCGCTGTCGAACTCTCCATGAAAAGGTGGATGACGCATCGACACGAGGAAACGGCAGGATCATGGCACTGTCGGGTCACTCAGTGCACGGAGAATATGATTGATGACACGATTGTCATCGTGAGTGTGAACAGAAACAACTTTGTCGTCTCCCCGTATGAGAGCCCCCTCTCAATTGCGACGGATGCGCAGAGCCGGCAAGGCTGTCCGCACCGCACAGAGCCTCAAGCTTCTATAAGCCGGAAGGCTGGTCCTTCTTCGCCCGTCCCCAGGCCGTCGGCTTATTTACCAGATAGAATTCCAGCGTGCCCCCCTTCTTGAGCTCATCGTAATCCACGAAGTCGGCGGTGAACGGCTTGCCGTTCCATTTCAACTTGCCTATGTACCGCGACTCGTACGAATCCTTGTGGCATAGTATTCGCAGGTGAACACCACCTCCCAGCCTGATGTCGATCTCTCCAAAAGCAGGTACGCTCAACATGTAGTCATTAGAAACAGGGTTCACAGGATAAATCCCGAGCGATGCAAGCACATACCAAGCGGAGATTTCGCCGGCATCGTCGTTCCCCGGGAGGCCCGAGGGTCCGTCAGAGTAACACTCACGCATGATCCTGTGTACCACGACAGATGTCTTCCACGGATTTGCCGTATAGCCGTACATGAATGGAGCTTGCTGATCCGGCTCATTCCCCTGATTGTATCTCGTTCCTATGAAGAGACTGTCAAGTGCCCGCTCCAATCCGTGTCTCCCGCCCATCAATCGGGCGAGTCCCGGGACGTCATGAGGAACATAGAATGTCCATTGTCTTGCCGTACCTTCCGTAAAACATGACACCTGACTGTCGGGGACGATATCGGTGGACCATCTTCCATCCGCATGTCGGCCCCTGGCCAACCCAACGGACGGATCGATCACGTTCACATAATTCCGTGCCCGTCCCATGAGGACGCGACGATCGGCGTCCTTCCCGAGACTGTCCGCGATCGTTGCAAGGCTGTAATCATCAAAGGCGTACTCGAGAGTTCTGGAAACCTGTTCGTCATGATGAAACGCATACGGCACATGTTCTTCCAGCGGGATATAACCGTACCTGAGGTAATCTGCCAGGGCCCTTCGACCTTTGCCGTCTGCATAATCGCCCGGTTGAGGTGCTTCGAAAGCGTTTTTCCTCATCAGCCGGTAGGCCTCGGTAATATTGTAACCGCGGATTCCCTTGTTGAATGCCGAGGCAATGAATGCTATGGAATGGTCGCCGATCATTTCGGAAGTGTAGTTGTTCCAGCATGGGAAGATTGGCAGCCATCCTCCGGCTTCGCCTTTCATGATTATCGATCTTACCCAGTCGTCGACCAGCTCCGGGGAAAGCAGTTCATACAATGGGATCTCGGCACGGAAAATATCCCACATGGAAAAGTCGTCGTAGTAGGACCCGCACTTGAGTTTGCCGGTTTCATATTGCCTGGAGAAGACCGGATAACTTCCGTCGCAATCGCTGAAGAGACGCGGCTGCTGCATTGTGTGGTAGAGAGCCGTGTAAAATATTCGTCTGTCTTTCAATGTACCGCCGAATAACCTTATCCGACCCAGGGCGTCTTCCCACGACATTGCCGCGAGTTTACTTACGGATTCAAAATCCCAGTTCGGTATTTCGGCGCTGAGATTACGCCGCGCCTCCCGGATGCTCGTGAACGACGTACCGACACGAACCAGGAAGTGTTCCCCTCTTTCAGCCCTGTAATGGATGTAGGCTCCGAGGTCCGGCAAGTCCGACAAGCTGTCCCGCGATATTAGATGTCCGCCGGCAAATGTCCCGCAGCTGTCGAAGGCCTTGTCCAGTTGGACGACGAAATATCCGCTGAAACCCGCCGGCTGCCCCGTGCCCTGGTATATCCGGTAAGCCGGGTTATAGCCGACAATTTCGTTTCGGCCGGGATCTACTTTGATATACCCTTTACCCCTGTCGCTGTTCGGAGAGACAAGCAGGTAGAAATCGCCTCCCTCGCTCGCCGTGAAACGCATCATCGCACAACGCACTGTCGATGTTACCTCCGCGGTCAGATCGTACCGCCGCAACAGGACGCGATAGTAATAGGGGGTCGACATCTCGTCGCGGTGAGAGAAACCGGCTTGATATTTTGGCAGGGTCGTAGTCAGTTCGCCGGTGATCGGCATCAACGTGAAACTTCCGTAGTCCTGCGTGCATGAGCCGCTCAGCCAGTGAGTTCCTCTGAACCCGCTGAACATCGTATCGGTGAAAACATACGGCGGTTGGCATTTCGCCTCCGTCCCGGAGGTTTGAGGAGTCCACTGAGTCATCCCGAAAGGGTACCCGATGGCAGGTATCGTGTTTCCTCCTCCCGCAGTTCCAATGATCGGGTCCACGAACCGGACAAGGTTCCTCGATGCGGCCACTGACGCAGATGTCGATTTCGTTCCGGATTGAAACGATAGACAAATCGCGGGCGTCGCAAAACACAAAGTGATAATGATGGCGAGAGATTTGTGTCTTTGCGCATCCCTCCCGCCGCTATCGCCATAGCTCGAGCTATTACTAGTGTCCACTGTCATCCGGTTCAAGGTTGCAACCCTCGCCCTTCCATTTGCCTCGTCGCTTTCGTTCATCTGACCAACTCTGGTTTCCCTGACACGGCCGATGTCGCGGAACTTCCCGCTCCCATAGTAGGAATATCGTACTCTTGCAGCTGATCAATCCTCATCATCGCGTCGTAAACAATACGGTTTCAGGGATCGCTTCTTTACCGAAGCCCGGACCTTTCCAGCCAGCGCTCAGCTCCATCCCGCCTCCCGCCTGGAAGTACAGCAACTCAATCTTGTGATAACCGGCACTCAATCCGACCATACCTGACATTTCTATTGGCACATGTCTGCCATCATTATTGACGACAATCTTGCCATCGATCAGAAGCGCTGACCCGTCATCGGAAGTCGTGTAGAATGTATAGACCCCGCTTGACGGAATCTTAACGAAGCCCCTATACCTCATGCCGAAATTTTCGTCTCTCACGAACTTGGGCAGGACGATACTCTCGATCAGGCCTGACGAATCGGGAGTGAGCAAAGAGAACCTGGTCAATCCTTCAAGGTCTCCGAGTTTGTAGTAGTCGTAATTCAATCCCTGGACAGGATTATTCAACTCTATCGACGGACTTGCCTTCATCTGAACGCTGCCCGCCAGCTCGAGCACGACGACAGACTTCGCCGGCATAGCAACTTCTAGTCTGTTGCCGTTCAAGCTGAAATTTGAGAAGGCTGCAGGTTCTATTGCTTCCGGATTTTCAAACGAATTGTGGGCCGTCATCCTTGCGGCCGTCAATATACTACCGGAAATCTTCTGCGTATTGAAATTATTCAGGTCGATCTCCACGGATTCGGAAGTGTCCGGATCTATATTGCACAACGAGATGTGCATTTTTCCGGTCGTGTCGATGGACGCGGAACAATTTACAGCGGGAAGGGAGTCTCCTTCAAAGGCATAGGACGCAGATTTTATTTTGATCGGGACCATCATCGCATCCTGATGAACTCTGTACATATAGAAAATATAATACGTCGGAGTCAGAATCATTCTGGCCCCTTTCGTGAGAACCATCGATTGAAGCACGTTAACGACCTGAGCTATGTTTGCCATCCTGACCCGGTCACAATGATTGTTGAATATATTCAGAGTACTTGCCGCCGCAACCGCGTCACGCAACGTATTCTGCTGATAGAGGAAACCGGGATTTGTGCCGGGCTCGACCTTGTACCATGTTCCCCATTCGTCTACGACTAGCGCGACCCTTTTCAGCGGATCGTATTCATCCATTATGGCGGAGTGCTTTCTAATAAGTTCGTCCATCCTGAGCGACTTCTTCATGATATCGAACCATCCCGCCTCATCGAAGTCGGTCGCGGTCCTCTGGGGAGCAGACGCGTAGTAGTGCAGCGACAGTCCGTCTATATAGGAACCCGCATCTTTCATGACCACGCTTGTCCACAGATAGTCGTCCGCATTGGGGCCGGAAGCGATTTTGAACAACCGGAGGCCTCCGTAGTTCGGCATGAAGGCACTGTACCTTCTCAAAAGATCGGAATAGTATTCGGGTGTCATGCGGCCGCCACATCCCCAGCTTTCGTTGCCGAGTCCCCAATACTTTACTCCCCAGGCTTTCTCACGTCCGTATTTCTTCCTCAATTTTGTTATCGTGCTTATGTCGTTCGAGTTGACGTATTCGACCCAATCCGATAGTTCCTTGACGGTCCCGCTTCCGAGATTACCCGAGAAGTAAGGCTGGCAACCGATCAGTTTACACAATTCCAGAAACTCCGCAGTCCCGAAAGCGTTGTTGTCCGTGACTCCTCCCCAATTCGTATTGATAGTTTCGGGTCTCTTGTCCCGCGGCCCGATTCCGTCCATCCAGTGATACTGGTCGGCGAAGCATCCTCCGGGCCAGCGCAGGATAGGCACTCTAATTTCCCTCAAGGCTCTGACCACATCTTTCCTGAGACCGTCGATGTTGGGAATTGAGGACTGCGGCTCAACCCATATACCTCCGTAAATAAGATGGCCGAGGTCTTCAGCAAACTGGCCATAGATATTTTTGTCTATTTTAGATTCCTGCTCCGCGGCGTTCAGACTGATTTTGGTATCGTTTTTCTGGGCCAGCAGTGGCCAATCTAAAAGGAACAAAAGAAGAAACAAGATCGATATTCTTTTCATTTGGATCTCCTGGAGGTATGAAATTTCGAAAGGCCCCCGAAATGATCTTGACAGGGCAGAAGGGCAATGCTTCCTTTACCAGCGCGAAGTGAACGTGCAGCATCTCTTGCACAATTTAAATCCATACCGATCGTGCAGGTCAGTGATGCGAAACGAATCAGTTGTTGAAACTAA
>CAZRXH010000031.1:0-31560 GCA_964603995.1 uncultured Bacteroidota bacterium
CAGTCCCCAAATCGTCTTTCTCCTTATTTTAGCCCCGTAACTGAGCGGATACGGCGATACCCCCGTCACCCGTCCTGCTTCCTGAAGCCTGAGAAGAAAGGGTCTATCCGACAAGCACATGGTTGTTTCTGATCCCTCCGTCTTTTTCGTTTGCCCAATGAGTTCTAAGTGATAAATTGCTAAAAAGGACTTCTGATGCCAAAATGGTCGTGGAGAGGAAGAATCATGAGTGGGAAGGACACCGCTTCTCACACGGAGATGGTCCACATTCCGGGCGGCAGCATCGTCAGAGAATTGGTTTTTGGGGCAAATGACGGTCTGGTAGCCGCGTTCGCCGTCGCTTCGGGAGTGAACGGAGCTGGCGTCCAAAGCAAAGTAATAATTATCGCCGGCCTCGCCGAACTGATCGGCGGAACCATCTCAATGGCGCTGGGCGCATACCTCTCCACAAAATCCCAGATCGAGTACTATCGTGGAGAGATGAACCGCGAAGGATACGAAGTCGACAACTTTCCGGAGATTGAGCGACAGGAGATCAGGGAAATCTACGAAAGGAAGGGATTCAAGGGAGAGATACTTGAAAAGATCATCTCGCACATAACATCGGACAAGGAACGCTGGGTGGACATCATGATGCAGGAAGAACTTGGCCTCTCGCTGGACCAGACCATCTCGCCGCTGAAATCAGCTATCGCGACCGGAGGAGCTTACGCGTTCGGCGCTCTCATGCCGATCATTCCCTATCTTTTCATGCAACCAGCAAACGGCTTGATAGCAAGCGCCGCCCTCACTCTGTCGGTCCTCTTCGGAGTGGGCGCAGCGAAGACAGTTGTGACGGGCAAAAATACATGGCGAAGTGGGCTGGAAAGCATGGCGATTGGCGGGCTGGCGGCGGCGGCCACATTTGTCGCCGGGAAGATATTTGCCGGCTGAGTTCTCCAACTACCTGCAGACGGGCAAAAAATCCTCCTGAGGAAATTTGGACCGCAGTGATCGCTAAGACACGCCCTTCTGACACTGAAATTTAATTTGACACTAGAGTTGAAGCCTGACAACAAGAACGCCAGTCACTGCGGACTGCGCCTCTCAAACGGTTCCGAATATCCTATCACCGGCATCGCCCAATCCGGGCATGATGTAGCCATGCTGGTTCAGCTCCCGATCCAGCACCGCAGCGAACACCTTCACATCAGGATGTTCCTTTTCAAGGAGTGCTACTCCTTCCGGAGCAGCGACGACGCAGTTCAGTATGATGTTCCGCGCCTCCCTTTCTTTTAGATAGCGGATCGCCGCTGATGCGCTCCCTCCAGTCGCGAGCATTGGATCAACCAGGATCACTGCGCTCTTAGAAAGGTTGGGTGGGAATTTCGCATAATAGTCCACCGGCTTCAACGTGGCCTCGTCGCGGTACAATCCGATGTGGCCCACTTTGGCGTTGGGTATGAGCGCGAGGTAAGCCTCCAGCATTCCCAACCCCGCGCGAAGGACGGGGACAAGTATCACTTCATCGGCGATCGTGTAACCCTCAGTCCTTTCCAGGGGTGTCTCAACTGGATAGGAGCTGAGCCTTAAGTCCTTCGTTACCTCGTAAACCATAAGTGATGCCAGACGTCTCAGGACAATTCGAAAGTCTTCGCTTGAGGTAGCCTTGTCTCGCAGTATACTGATATCCCTCTTTATAAGAGGGTGCTCTATGACATGGAGATTCTTCATAATGTTTTGGATGAAGTTATCGGTAGTCCGAAATAAATGCAATCACATCCGTTCGAAAAGATGACGCCGCCCCTGGAGAAAATTCTTTGATGCAGCCGATTCGTTTCACTTCAGAGACTCTACGAGATCCTTAATCGAATCAAATGTCCAGTCGGGTACAATCCCATAATGCTCGCTGTACGAATCATTGTATTTCCCTGTCTTGACCAGAACCCCCACTAGCCCTGCATCCATGGCTCCTTTTATGTCCGACTCAATATCGTCACCGACAATTGCGAAGTCTGCGGAAAGCCAGCGCTCTCCTGCTTCGACGCGTATGTCGTGCACCGCAAGATTGAAGAACTGTCTTGATGGCTTCCCGATGATTTTAGCTTGCTTGCCGGAGGCGTACTCCAGGGCGGCCACGAAAGCGCCCACATCTATCTGAATGCCGTTCGAATCGCGGAAGAATCTGTTCTTCTGAAGAGCAATCAGCTCGGAGCCTCCCATCACCAGCCTGAACGCCTTGTTCAGCAATTCGTAGCTCATCCCGTCTCCCACATCACCAATTACGACATAATCAGGATTTGTGTCGGAGACTTCAATGCCTTCGAATTCTTCCATGATGCTATCTGCAACGACAAAATAGCATCTCACGCCGCTGAAACTACTGAGGAGCTGCGCCACTGCTGATGACGCGGTGAAAATTTCGCCTGGCTCAGCATCAATTCCCAGCGCGGTCAAATGTTTAGCAATCCGGTTCCGAGAGAGGAGAGTGGTATTTGAGACGAAGCGAAAATGTCTGCGGTTCAGCCGCAACCTCCGGATGAATTCGGCCGCGCCGGGGATCAGCATATCTCCTGTATAGAGGGTCCCGTCAAGGTCAACCAGCCAGCCTTTGATCTCATCGATTCTTTTCAATTCTGTTTCCAATAGCTCTCTGCCGTGTCTGTTAATATCGCTTTAATTTGATTCCCAAATTACATCGACTGATCACAATAATGCAAAAGGCTGTTGATGCCTTCTGCGCTTTCCGTTTCAATAAGAAAGCCAAGAACGCCGATCAAATGATGTTCTTGGCTCACAATTGTAGATCCACCGGTCACCTTTGACATTCCCGGGAGGCCGGTCCCATCGCCGGATTTACCAGGCCGATACCGTCTTCCCGTACAGGACGAGTCTGCCGGTGACGTGCATGGAATTGTCCTGGATTGTTCCGTCGGGACCGATCATCGGCGAATGGCAGTAGTAGCAAGTTTGAAGAGTTATGCCTTTCCCCTGGTGTGTGGCGTCATTGGGCGGAATGCCGTGACAGCTGCCGCATGAATCCTGGCTGCCGTTTACAATCGTCCATGTTGGCGTGAAGTTATTGCCGCCCTTGAAATTTCCGTGGCAATAGGTATTTGCACACTGGAGTGTTTGGGCATTGAAGGTCGGCTGAGGAACTACGGTTGCCATCGTGCTGTCATAGTAGCGGGTCCCTGGAGTGTTCGTTTGTGTGACCGCAACTCCGGAGAATATGAGTGATGCCGCGCCCGTCCCCAATGGATGGAGTCCGGGTCCGGCGGCTGTCGGCACAACGTGACAAGATGAGCAGCTGACGTCGGCAAAAACTGCCGAACCGGCCAGATGGCTCTGATGCGCTCCTACGCCCGGGCTGGAGGTTGCAGAGTCTCCATTCAGATCAGCAGGAGGAGCCGGGTTCAAGGCGCTTCCGTGGCAGGTATTGCAGGACAACGGACCAGATGCCCCGCGGTGACAGGTGTAACACGAAGTACCGGTCAGTCCTCCTTTGAAATCTGAACCATGACACGAAGCACATTTACTGAGATCGTAGCTGTGTGCTTTTATATAAGCCCCGTGAAAATCCGGAGAGCTTTGTTGCGTCCAGCCCGCCGGATGGACAACATCCTGTACCGAAACAGGCGCGAGGACGTTATTCTGCAGCTTGCTGCATGATGCAAAGAGGAAACCGACAGCAACTGTCAAAAGTATTTCAATGCCTTTTTTCATTTTCAATCTCCCGGATTGCTGCCGTGACAATAACCGCAGAAGCCGACTCCCGGCTTGCCGCCTGGATGGGCGTTTGGATCGGTGTGGCAAGTATAACAGACCGCTCCGGGATCCGTGTGCCAGCTCCCGTCGACATCATGCATGAAAAATGGAGCGTGCGTCCGCGGGTCGTCACCTTTAATCCCGTCAGGATCTGTGTGGCAGGTAATGCAGACGGGATCCGCGCCCTGGACATCATGGCAGCTCGCGCAACTTTCGATGTCTTTCCTGGCATACTCGGCATGACGTCCACCGCCGCTGCCCACACCGAGCGTCACGAAACCGCCGCCTTCGTGCCATACCGGCTCGATGCGGCTGGCGTTTGCCTCCGAATTATGACACTGGACGCAGAATGTCTGTTCATTGTGGCATGTGTAGCAGGTGCTCTCACGCCCCTTTGCCTCTATCGAGTGAGTAAAACGAAAATTCTCTGGATGCACCTTCTCGACGGTCAACTTCTTGTGGGAATCCAGCGGCGACAATGAAGGCGTGGATGGTACATAGAGCTGTCCGGGGGTCAGGTCCTTCGCCATGTTCGAGGCATCATGGCACTCCTGGCAGGATGTCGGGCTGTGACATGATTTGCAGTTGTTCTGCGGACCACTCATGTTCACGAATTCCTTGTGATCCTTCATCCAATCTGTTTGTCGGTGTGACTCAGGCACGAGGTTGGTGAGATCTATATGGCAGAACTCACATGCCCCAGGCGCGGCCGTGATTGGATGATTCACATTTTTAGCGGTGAAATTCGTCTCCCCCTGGCCGTGACAGACAGTGCACTGTTCCATCTTCGGAAGTCCCTTGTTGGGAGCATCCTCGGCGTAGGCGACTTTGTCTAGTCCCTGATGGCACGTCTCACACTTCAGTTTCAAAGTGCCCGCATGTTGTTTGTGCGAGAAGAAAACCGGACTTGGAATCTGAACCAGCTTCTGGTAGGTGGTGCTGTCAGCCGATGTATGGCAGAACTCGCATTTCGTTGACGATTGATCGTGACAGGTGTAGCACGTCTCCATCGTCGGTAGAAGATAATCCGTCACATTTGTGCTTGTGGTAACGGCAGTGTGGCAGTCAGTACAAGCCGCCCCCACGTCGTTGATATGTTTGGAGTGTGAAAACTTTATTAATTTCGAGTTGTCGATTTTCGGAGCATCCTTGCTCGCAAAAAGTGTCGACATCGACAGAAGCGCTGCAATGCCGGCAAGTCCGAAGAGTCTGATCATTTTCATTTGCGCCTCCGTCAGTTCGAATTGAAATTCTTGAAGAAGTAGTAGTTAACCTGCAAGTATCCTCTGAAGTCATTTTTGTAAACCGGATCCTGATAGTACTGCCCTTGCACATTGATCGACAACAGATTTATCGGGCGATACGTCAGCCCGAGCGAGCCGCTGTACAATCTGCTCGTGGACGTAAGCTCCTGAAGGATCTTGTAGTCGGTTGCCGATATGGACGCTATCGCGACGAACTTGCGATCCATGAATGGATAGATGAACTGGGCGTTCACGCCGTTCAGGTTGCCTGCAAAGCCATCATTGTGTGAGAAACTCAGCGAGAAAAGATAAATGTTCGTTCCGATACTGAATTGGTTCGAATTGTCTCCGGTATAGAATATCCTGCTGTAAGAGCCGTACGCGCTGATGTTGGAAGTGAACATGAAGTTCGCCCCGAGATCGAGTTCATCGGTTCCGCTGTGATCAAACACTGAGAAGATTGAATTATACGGGAGCCTGGCATCGCGGTGGAAATAGCCGACGTTGGCCGAGAAGGCGCGGAAGGGAGAATAGCGAAACGAGACTTCGGTTCGGTTGACATCATAGAAATTCAAATCGTAGTCCAGCCTGAAGTATCCTGAGACTCTATCGCTGTAGTAGGAAAGATCTCCCGACACAAACTGGTTTGCGACTGCTGACGGATCGATGAGTATGCTGTCCTGAACGGGTGGTGTTCCGTGTAGCTCGGTCAGCCTGTATGTGTAGTAACTCGGCGGCTTGAAGTTCTTGTTGACATACGCGGCTCCGACGCGGAAGTTATCGATAGGGGAATAGTAAGCCTGCGCTCCGTACAGAGTGTTGTCCTTGAGATTCGAGTTGAGCTCCAGTGTCTCATTCATCGGCGGAAGCGTCCCACCGAACGCGACCAGGGAAATCTTGTCATCGAGAAACCTGGCGTCGGCACTCAGCCCGTCAAATGACGAGACTCCGACTCTCGAGAAGATGGGCTGCCGCCCAAGCTTCAAATTAACAATGTTGCCGACATTCCTTGCTTCGAAGTACAAGTTGGCGGCACGCAAGAGAGGATCATTCGGAAGCTGTGTAATGAAATCGTTAGTCGCGAGGAGATAGGTGTGCAGTTGGTAATTTCCCGCGCCGAAATTCAGCTGCATCGCCTCAAACCCACGTAAGTTCAGTTTGGCAGCGTTCGAGGTGTCGTACTGCTGGTACGAATAGAAAGTCGTCACGAATCTTCCGCTCACCATTTGTGCTCGCGCCTCCCCGGCCCCGAAGAGACTCCCCATGGCCGCGAAAAGCACGATAAGTATTCCCGGAAATATTGTCGGGAAACCGCGAATTGGATGGTCCGGCATACGCGTTATCGGATTATGTCCGACGCGCGATGCGAATCCGTTCAAATCATTTTCATGACAGAATGAGTCGGCACCGCCCTCAAACCACCGACAAGTACATCGGCTTTCTGACTTTATTTCCGGGATACCTTTCACAACCCACCTTCCTTTATGGAGATGAAATTAGACAAGTGCGAGATGTTCTTCGGACTTATTGCTTGGGAACAGGATGCGCGATCTGTGCCCACATCTTGGCGAAGTCGAATCCTTTGAACGTCGGGCTCTGCTTGTTGTGGCAGGTCTCGCATTTCTTTTCCGCGCTGCCATCCTTCACTGAGAGGAGCACCAGACCGTTCGCGACTGCGAGCTTCTGATCTTTCATAATGTTCATCTTCATGTAGTCTTTTCCGGCGCCATGGCAGGTCTCGCACTGCACGCCGTCAGTCTTATCGAACTTTGCTCCAAGCATCGCCGTCGGTGCATCGTAGGCAGTTTCATGGCACTGCAGACACTCTTTCGCCTCGGATGGTTTTCCTTTGATACCCTTCGCCTCGGCTATCTTCGCGGCCTCAGGAGTCAAAAGAGTCTTGTATGCTTGAGAGTGCTTGCTGGCTTGCCATTTCTGGAACTGCTCGCCATTCTTGGGAGTCTGATGACACATCTTGCATACACTGACTCCGACATACTGGTGGCTGGGTCCAGCCGCAAGCGAAACCGCGGAAGTCAGGGCAATTGCCATGGCTACTAGCGTTATGGTTTTCATTTAGATACCTCCGTTCGTGTTTATAATTATTAAAAGAAACACTGCGCCTTTCACGATTGACAATCGCAGATCGTTTGAGCGCAGGACTTTCGGACATAGCAATTCAGACACAGACACAGCCCGCCACACAGAGTTACGAGTCTCGGGCAGCATTCCGTGCCGTATGCCCGTAAGTCTTCCCGAATATACGTCCCAGACAGACTTTTTGCCAACTCTGAGATCTGCCTGACCGAGACGTGGGACTCGAAGAAACCCGCGAAACAGCCCTACTCCAACATCTTTCCGAAAGTAGGGGCCCGCCAAATCGTCCGTTCTTCCGGGAATCATTTCAGTTCTTCCTCGCGCATTCATCGCAGAAAGTCCGGGTCAGAGACTTCTCGAGTTCTTTCTTCCCAATGAAGTTTGTACACTGCTCACAATAGCCATACGATCCTTTCCTCAGCCTATCCAAAGCAAGCTCGAGTTCCTTGAATTCGGTCTCCCTCTTCCTGGCAACCTCACATCGATAATTGGGATCTGCCTCACACCGTTTGTGTTCGAGATCGCAAACGCTGCATATGTATTCCTCGCCACTTTCCAAGTCAACGAGCTCGCTTGGATTATTGTACATCATTTGAAGGACAACGCTTATCCTGTTCCTTACTAGGTTCGTAAAATGTTCAGTCATCCCTGCGTCAACCCTCTTCCTTCTTTTCATTGTCAGCCCTCCCGGTCGAATTGCCGCCATTTTCGACGACAATATCATTAGTCTTTATCTCTTCGCCCGCTTCAGAAGCCTGCGCGGACAACCTTTCAAGCTCCAACGGATGTTCATCCTCCATCTCCTCCTCGGTGATTGTGCCGAACAGCCATGCCAGATTCATCGGATATACATCAGGGTTGAAAATCACGAAGTACAAGTGCCAGACGATGATTGCCAGAGTAGCAAGGATGGCCTCGTAATAGTGTACCAGCGTTGCGACATCTATCCCGAGAAGTGTAAACTTTCCAACAGTGAAGTCGCTGAACCACAGTAACAGGCCTGTCGTGACCATGACCGCAGTTCCCCAGATCAATGCCCAATACTCAGCCTTCTCGATGTAGCTGAACCTGTCGAATTGCGGCCTCTTATCTGTCAGCCCAAGATAGTACTTGACTACGCCGATCACGTCCTCAGCATCTTTGAGCTTCGGCAGCATGTCCTTGATGAACTGGCGCCCACGCTCGGTGAAGATGACATAATAAAGATGGTACAGCGCTGTCACAATCATGATGACCGCACTTATGCGATGAATCAAGCTGCGCAATTCGAAAACCCGTTCGCCTCCCCCGCCGATCTCACGGATCGCCCTGACCCACCAGGAATCCGGGAATTTCAACATGAATCCGGTGAAGACCAGGAGAGTGAAACTGATCAGCAGTCCGAAATGTTGCACACGCTCCGCTTTTGTCATTCGCACATAGAGCTTCTTCACGGAGTGCTTATGCTCGGCCGACGGATTCCTCCTCAACATCAGTTTCGCCTTTGCCTTGCGCATGAAGTCGAAAACGTTGTGTATGAACATCAGGCCAATTATGCCAATTATCAGGACCGCGTAAATCTCCGAAATCCAGAACAGTAAGGGCTGGTTCACTGGCGTGGGAGTCACATGCACGGGGAAAGCTGCAAATCTCGCGTCTGCTCCGGGATGACACTTGCCGCAGGTCTTCGCAAGATTTGCCGTGTTGATTGGCGAATTTGGATTTGAAGAGGGTAGTATGTCGTGCGCACCGTGACAGCTTGCGCAATTGGCGACAGTGGCCATACCACCCTGCCTGGCAAGTCCGTGATAGCTGTCGAGATAACTCCCGACTGCGTGTGTCGGCAGGCCATATCTCTGAGTGAGCCGGACAGAACTGTGGCAGTGAGAGCACACTTGGACAATGTTGTCGTTCGACACTGTCGACTGAGGATTGTTGGGGGCAAGTATCTGGTGATCGCCGTGACAATCTGTGCAGACAGGTGCGCCATTATTGCCATGTAGTAATGCTTTCCCGTGAACCCCTTCGAGATAGCGGGCCTTCACATTTGTATGGCAACCACTTTGGCCACAAGTATTCGGAATATTGTTCCTAAAAATCTTGGAGTTGGGATTGCCTGCAGGCAGCATGTCATGAGCGCCGTGGCAGTCACTGCATGTCGCGGCTTTGAGATTTCCCTTCTCGAGCGCAACCAAATGGACACTGTACTTAATACTTTCCAGGAAGGCATGCGAAACCCCCACCAGCTTGAATACCTCCTTGTTGCCGATGTGACAGCCAAGGCAAATCTTTGGCTCATTCTGCCGGCTTACCGGTGATTCAGCACTCGTGATTGACGAAATGCTGTGCTCCTTGTGACAGTCCGTGCACACCGGCGCAACGCTGAGCCCCTTCTTGTACGCCAGCCCGTGAGCCGAATTCAAGTAGTGCGATTCAACATTCGAGTGACACTTGCCGCATGTAGCCACAATGTTGGCTCTGTTGACCGGAGATGTAGGGTCACTGGCCGGCTTGATAGTATGCGAACCGTGGCAGTCTACACATGTTGCCCCCTTCCCGGTTTCTTTGAGTGACTCCGCGTGTATACTGTGCTGATACGATTGAACGAGTGCCGTCAGCGCCTTGCCGTCTTCCGACTTCACGCCATCAAAGAGCTTCGGATTTGTGTGGCATTTGTAACATGCGTTCTGTGAGATGGCGGCTTTGGAGGTTTGTGCTTCGTGCGCCGTATGACAAGTAACGCATGTGAGTTTCCCGTCCGCAAAGGCCTGCTTGTGAATACCGTGGTTTATGTCAGTCACGACCCCTTCGTGACATTGTGCGCAAAGCGAGTCTGCAGCTGCGCCATTGAGCGAGCCAACGGACTTCACATCGTGCGCTTTCTGGTGACACGTTTCACAGGTGAAAGGTCTCTGCCCGACCATCGCCTTCGCATGAGCGGATGCTAGGAACGAACTCTCAGCCCGATGACAGGATATGCATTTGGCATCGACCACGATTTTAGCCACGGGTTGTATATCGTGAGTTCCGTGGCACTCCCAGCACTTCAACGAAGAATGCGCCAAGTGATATTTCGCGCCCTTTGGAGCATGGAGCTGAACATCATGGCACTGACTGCAGTCAACATTTGGAGTCGTCTGCTTGTGAGGGACATCGTCTGCGCTGTATCCCTGGTGGCAATCGGTACAGCCGACTCCAGCATCCCCATGCACCGATGAATCGAATACGTGGCCGCTGACAAACAGGCTCACGGTCCTCCCGCCTTTGTCCATTGTCAGTGTCGAATCGGAGTGGCAGGCAAGACAATCATCATTCGACTTGGCGTAAGAGTAAGAAGCTGCAGAGAAAAGTAAAAGAACAGGAGTAAAGAAATACAAGAATCTGGTTTTCATCTGGAAGTATCGCTCTTTTCGTGCATGGCAGTCTGACATGATGGGCACAACCTGGCCGTAAGGTTGGCTTCAAGCACATCTGAGGGAATGTCGTGTCTGCAGATGACGCACTGCCCATATATACCCTTTTCGATCCTGCGCAGCGCAAAGGTCAACTCATTGAGGTCGGTTCTATCGAAACGCGAGGCGGCTTCCAGTACCTGTTGCCTCGTCTCTCCCACCGCGACCTTGTATTTCTTCGCGATAATCTCACGCATCTTGTTTACAACAAGCTTGTCGAATTTCGAAAGGTCTTCAGGTTTCATTTCGCATCGCTATGATCAAGGACTGTGCCGACTTCTGACTTGTTCGACTACACAGAAAGCCTAATTTGGATAGTATTATGACAATTCCGATTTGAACGCCTTGACAACCTGCAAAGCGTGTGGTTTTATGGCCCATTGTGAGCAAACTTTCCACACCCCCAAAAAAGAGGCTGCCGCCAGATTTCCTTTGCAGTCGTCTGGCAGCAGCAGGAGGAGGAGGAAAGACAAGGTCCTTCTTGTTGTTAGAAACTTTTGGGCCGCCGAGATATGGCAGTGCCTTCCCCTGAGCGAGTAGCATTTAAATAAATCAGCAGCCCAAAACTCTTTTGCTCTACGGCAAACTCTTCAAAACCATTTTCAACCGATGACGATCAGTGGGTGACATTAAACAGGCAAGCGAGCCTACATGCTCACCTGGTCACAGAAAAATCAACTCCTCGAAGGAATCGTCTGACGTCCCGATTTTTCAAGTGTCCACCTTATTGTGTCGCTTAGTTGCCTGAGGTTCAGCGGACGCTCCTTCAAAAGGATAACGTCGTTATCTGCATCCGAGTAGTCTTCATCGCAACATTGAACGACCAGCACAGTGGGTTTTGTCTTTCTCAAATTTTCAAACCAGCTTTTTGAACGACTCGGATCTCTGGTAGGCGCCAGAATAACGAGCGCGAGATCACGAGCGTCTGAAGCATCGGAGGACACCCTCTTGGTCTTATAACCTTCTTTGCCAAGGAACTTCGTCAGCAATTCGAACATTGCTTCTTCGTCCGTCATGATTCCCAAAACATGCTTCGCATCGGGTGTACTCATTTCGATCTCTTATTCATCAACCTGCGTGCCGCATCCTGTGAATGAGAAAAGCTCAAAAATCGCCGCCATTGCCGCAAATCCGAAAGAATCAACCATTGCGGTCTCTTCTTTGCGTCATTTTACCTGAATTGGCCGGTGGAATATTTCCGCAGACAATGAAAAGCCCCTCCTCCGCAGAGAGAATCGGCCGGGCTATCCATTTCAGGTAGTCGCTCACTCATGAGAGGTCATTGTATCGAGGTTCGTCTCAACCGCCGAGCACGGAAAGGCAACGAAGGATTCCTGCATAACCGCTGTCCCATGTTTTCAATTATCGGCTTTGCGCATCCCGGCGCTTGGCGGTTGAATCTTACCTGTGAGCGTTGCGCGACCCCGTGTGTGAACCTTTAGCTTTTTCAACTCCGGCTTCATTGCAAATTGTCCCTCAGTTTGTAAACTTACTTGTGAGAATGGCGAGAGCACCGGTATGTTCAAGACACTGAGAGCAAAGGTTTGGATGGGGTTCACTGTCCTGGTGATCATAAATGTGATCGTCAGTGTATGGTCGATATACAATTTCAATCAGCTCACTCAGGCAGTCTCCACAATGGCAAGGCAGAACTACCAAAATATCGTCGCCACTCAGAACATGGTGGTGACGCTCGAACGCGACAACAGTGCTCAGTTGGAAATGCTGAACGGACATGTGGACTCCGGGTACCGGAAATTTCAGGATAACAAATCTGATTTCTTTGCCTGGTATCAACAGGCTGTCACTTCAAATGCTTCTCCGCGCGGCGCACAGATACTGGAGCAAATAAAGAACTCATATGAGAACTATTCCCAAGCCACTTCAATTTTCCGGGAAATTCTACTCACAAAAGGTTATGCGGTTTACGGGAGAAGCTATCACTATAACAAGATACTCCCGCTGTTCGACAGGATTAAAGGAGAGTGCTTTCAGCTTTTTGACATTAACAATAACGCAATGATCGCCACCGGCACAAAAGCCAACAATATATCCAACCAAGCCACCGTCGCCGTGATTGGCGCGGCACTTCTCGCGATAGTTCTCAGTATCGTCGCCAGCTGGCAGTTCTCGGCGTACATACTGGAATCGGCAGAGAAGCTCACCGACACAGTCCGAAAACTCGGAAGAGGCTATCTGGACGTGCGGGCTAATATCGATTCCGGGGACGAGATCGGAGAATTAGCTCGCGAGTTCAACAGGATGGCGGAGCGCCTCAAGGCCTACGAAGAGATCAACATTGAGAAACTGATTTACGAAAAGGGAAAGTCGGAGACAATTGTAGGAACAATCTCTGATCCGATAATCGTGGCTGACCGTGAAGGGAAAATCGTACTGATGAACCAGCTGGCGGAAAACATATTCAACGTGTCAGAGGAGGCATCCATCGGGCAGGAATTTCACCAGGTCGTCAGGAACCCAGAACTCAGCAAGTATTTAACGCGCTACATGAAAGGCGAAAGCCCGCTCGACATCCCACCGTACTTTGAACTTCGCTTCAACGACGAAGACAGGTATTTCAGAATCAAATTGAATTCCTCCAAAGACGCTTCCGGCAAGGTCTCGGGAGTCGTGCTTATACTCCAGGATGTGACGCAGTTCAAAGAACTGGATAAGATGAAGTCCGAGTTCATGGCGAGAGTCTCACACGAGTTCCGCACCCCGCTCACGTCGATAAACATGACTCTTGACATTTTGAAAGACGAGCACATCGGACGTGTGAACAAGAAGCAGCATGAACTCCTCGCCGCCGCGAAACATGATGCAGAAAGACTGACGAAGTTGGTTCGCGAATTGCTCGAACTCTCCCGCCTTGAATCCGGCAAGATCCAGTTGAAGGAAGACAGGATCGAGACGAAATCACTCATAGAGTTCTCAGTCCAGCCCGCCCTGCTCCAGTTTAACGACAAAAATGTGAAGTTGATCGTTAAAACGGACGATGCCATACCGGAATTCATAGCTGATTTTCAGCAGTTGTCCTGGGTAATATCCAACCTAGTCACAAATGCACTAAGGTTCACCGACCAGGGCGGAAACGTGACCGTCGACGCGACGATGAACGAGGATGACTTGATAGTAGCGGTACGAGATACAGGGTGTGGGATAGAACCCCAGGAGATGGAAAAAGTATTCGATAAATTCGTCCAGCTGCACGACTCGACAAACCCTTCTCCGGGGTCTGTCGGCCTCGGACTATCGATCGCAAAGGAGATAGTCGAGTTGTACGGCGGGAGGATTTGGGTCGAAAGCAGAATTGGATCGGGAAGCGTATTCACTTTTTCGATACCGATAAGAAGCCGAATCGCACACGAGAGAAAAATCCCCGCATGAAAACAAATGTCCTTCTAGTGGACGACGAACAGAATATTCTTCGCACCATGACCATTTGTCTCGAGTCCATAGGACTTGAAGTTATAGCCACGTCCAAGCCCGAGGAGGCCCTGAAGCTTGCCTCTGAGCGGCGTTTCGACTTGGCGTTTTTCGACCTGAAGATGTATCCGATCGACGGGCTGAAATTGCTCGCAGAGGTGAAGAAGTTCTCGCCGGAAACCATTATCGTTATTGTGACGGCCCATGGATCGGTCGATACTGCGGTCCAGGCAATTAAGCAGGGCGCCTACGATTACCTGCAAAAGCCCTTCGACTTCCAGGAACTTCAGCACTTTGCACAGAAGGTATACGACCACTTCCTTCTCCAGAAACAGCTCAGGGATCTGAAACAGGAACTTCACAAGTATCAGGCCGCGGAGGATATCATCACCGCAAACGCTGAGGTTCTCTCCCTGATTAATCTGGCGCGGGAGGTCGCGGACACGAATATCAGCGTGCTCATCGAAGGCGAAAGCGGGACGGGCAAGGAGCTTCTGGCGAAATTCATCCACAGCGCAAGTCCCAGAAACAATGCAGCCTTCGTGACAGTGAACTGTGCGGCGTTGTCCGAGAGTCTGCTGGAGAGCGAATTGTTTGGTCATGTGAAAGGAGCATTCACAGGCGCTGTGCGCGACAGGCAAGGACGCTTCGAGATGGCCGATGAGGGCACAGTTTTCCTGGATGAAATCACCGAGATTCCGACCACGACGCAGGCGAAACTCCTGCGCTTTCTGCAGAGCCGAGAGTTCGAGCGCGTAGGTGACTCCGTTACTATCAAAGTCGACGTGAGATTCATCGCCGCGACAAACCGGGACTTGAAGGAGACGCTCAGCGCCGGGACCTTCCGCAACGACCTGTACTACAGAATCAACGGAGTCACGATCAAGCTTCCGCCTCTCCGCGAACGTGTGGAGGACATACCTCTGCTCATAAAACACTTCATGAAGAAGTTCGGGGGTGATAATATGCCCGAGATCGACCCTGATGCTTTCGGACTTCTCACGAATTACCGCTGGCCGGGTAACATACGTCAGCTCGAAAACGTGATCGAACGGTCCGTCCTCCTCGCCCACGGCAAGAAGATTGAAGTCCACCATCTCCCGGAAGAAATCCGTGAGGAGGAGAGCAAGAGGTTGGTCTCGCTTGAACAGCTGGAGAGAGACTATATTTCAAGAGTCATCCGGGAGACTGCAACCGTAGAGGAAGCATCGCACATCCTCGGAATAGACCCGGCTACGCTGTGGCGGAAGAGAAAGAAATACGGATTGTAGACTTGGCTGGAAGCAACCGCCTTACCCGCTTGTAGTATCGCAAGCCGTTCCGAATGTGAAGGAATACGCCGCAAATGTGTCGGAGAATGGCTCAAGCATCAGCACGTGCCTGCCAAACCTCTTGTTGACAACAAGGTCGTACATGCCGGGATAAGTCACGGAGATGTAGGCTCTTCCCCGGTCGTCCGTACGCATGCCGGTCGGCCAATCCTTCCTCGGTACTGGCAGGCTGTCCTGATACAGTTTACGCACGTATAGTCCCAGAAATCGAACAACACGACCCTTCCATGCAGGCTATCCACCAGGGTGGGAGCGGCGTTGAACCAGTCGGAGGCAGGCAGCAGCGGGATTTCCGGCATCGCGACCTGCAAGTGCCCAAATCAGTGGGACCGTGATCAGGATTGGTATAAACATTTCCGCCCCCGAAGACGGAACACCCTCCAAGCAAGAATGCAACAAGCAGCATCATCAAATGGAGAGACAGCCCGGTTTTCATGTATGCTCCTCAAACGAAGGCAACGACATGAGATAACACGTGCCGCCTTTGGCATGCAACTGACCACAGGCGACATATCCGTAACAACTAACTCCGAGTGACGTGTTCCCGCTAAGGAACTAGAAACTCGTGTTCATGAGGACGGATGGTCAACACAGGACACGGAGCTTTCCTGACGACTTTATCGGCAGTGCTTCCGAAGAGCACGTGATCCATCCCGGTTCTTCCGTGAGATGAGATAACGATAAGGTCGGCATTCTCCGATTTTGCCACTTCGACTATCTCGATGAATGGCTTGCCTATCCTGATTATCGGAGTCGCTTTGATGTCGCGCGGCGTTTCCCTCTCCACGAGCTCATTCAATTGTTCTTCACTGTGTTTTCTGATTTCCTCTTCCATTGCAGGGATGCTAACCTGCCCGAAGCTGAAATCGGCGGGATAAACTATTGGCTCGACAATGTGAAGGACCAATAGCTCCGCTTTGAACAACTCCGCGAAAGTGACCGCGTACTTCATCGCGTGCAGAGAATACTCCGAAAAATCCTGGGGCACCAGGATTTTCTTAAGGCTGACGGTTGGCATTTCGTTCTCCCCCTCTGTTAATCGACAGTTTTTCCAACTCAGCGCTTGTCTTCCCAAGCTGCTCGTTAGTGATACGCAAACGCGTACCTATGACCTCGCCAAGTTTAAACAAAATCTTCGTGCCTGATTTCGGGGAACGGTCAAGGAGTTCGATCAGATCCGGTCTGAAGAAACCGATTATCTTTGAAAAGGACCTCGCCACAGCCGACGCGCTCCGGGGCGATTCATCCAACAGCGACAACTCACCGAAGAAATCCCCCGGCTTGAGTACCGTAAGGGTTCTCTGTTCGTTATTCGGTTCGGTTAATACGATTTCAACCTGACCGCTTTCGACAACATACATCCCAAGTCCAGGATCCCCCTGACTGAAAATGAACTCGCCTGCGGTATATTCCCTCTTATGAACAATTGAAGCAAGCCTGCGCAACTCCTTATCCGTAAGTTCTGAAAAGATTGGCACTTGGGACAACAGCGCCTCAAGAGAATTGTCTTCTTCCCTCCGCTTCCTAAAGAAATTGTGCCACAGGCTATTCTGTGTCGGTATTTCCTCTGTCATATCTCGCGAATCTAATCATAGACGAACGACAGCCAATCGTGTTTGTCTTCTCCGTCCTTCACGACTTTGAAGAACCGCTTCTGCATCTCACGAGTGATCGGACCCGGTTTACCGGCCCCCACTTTTATTTTGTCCACGGATCTGATGGGAGTAATCTCCGCGGCGGTCCCGACGAAAAACACTTCATCGGCGATATAGAGGACCTCGCGCAACATCACTTCTTCCCTGACCTCAATGCCAGCATCCTTTGCGAGATCCATAATGCTCATTCTCGTGATGCCCGGAAGAATCGCAGATCGGACCGGCGTCGTGAAAAGGACTCCATCATGGACAACAAAAATATTCTCGCCGCTTCCCTCGCTTATGTAGCCGTTGCCGTCGAGAGCGATACCTTCAGCATAGCCGTTCGCAACGGCCTCGAGCTTAATCAGCTGAGAGTTCATGTAATTTCCACCGGTCTTGGCCATAGTGGGAAACGTATCCGGAACAGGACGCCGCCAACTCGAGACACAAACATCGATTCCTTCTTCGAGCGCAGAGCTTCCGAGGTATTGCCCCCAATCCCACACGGCAATTACAGTATCCACGGGGTTGTTCGCGGGATATACCCCGACATCGCCATAACCTCGGTACACTACGGGCCGGATGTAGCATGCCTTCATCTTGTTTGCGCGAATCGTGTCCATGATGGCTTTCTTCATGTCGTCGCGCGAATAGGGAATCCCGGTCCGGTAGATCTTCGCCGAATTCTCAAGCCTTCTCAAATGCTCGTCGAGTCTGAACACGGCGGAACCGCTGGCAGTGTCATAGCACCGAATTCCTTCAAACCAGCTCGTTCCATAGTGAACTACGTGAGAAAGCACGTGTATCTTGGCATCATCCCAATCGACAAGTTTTCCATTCATCCATATCTTTTCAACCTTCTTCACTGCCATTTCTAACAAATCCTCCGATCAAAATTCAGTTTTATAGATTCTATACGTCTTATACCGCGTCGCGTTCAACAAGTCTGCGCTCCGGTTCATCATCAGATTGTCCTCGAGAACCCATGAAGCTTCTCCATCATAATAGCCCAGCTTGACAGCTCGCTTGGCAGTCTCGTAGAAGAGAACAGCGGCAATGCCTGACTGTTGATAACTGTGGATTACTCCCAGTACCATGATCCTAACCCAATGGATCTGTTTCTTCTTGGTCAGGAGATGGTATACGCCGGGAAGCAAGTGTCCACTCTTATTGAACTTCAAAGCGTGGTTGATATCGGGGAGCGATAGCGCAAAGCCGACAGGCTTCCCTTTCACTTCCGCGAAAATCGCCAGCTCGGGTTCCACAACCTGCTTCAAATCCTCAGCAAGGAAATCGAACTCCTCGTCGGTCATCGGGACGAACCCCCAGTTCTTGCTCCATGCTTCGTTGTAGACTTCCTTGACCTTCTTAATTTCCTCCATCAGATCTTTCATTCTGATGCTTCTGAAGGTGACGCCTTCCTTATGCGTTATCATCCTCGTCACACGTTCAAGCTTGTCGGTGAACACCTTGTCCTTGTTCACGTGGTAAGCGTAGAGGTCCTTTTCCTTCTTCAGCCCGTAGTTCGTATAGAGGTCCAGGTAGTATTTGGGATTATAAGTCATCAGGATCAACGGGCTGCTGTCGAATCCTTCTACAAGCAATCCGACCTCATCGTTCGTCGACGGGTTCATCGGGCCGCGCATAGCCGAAAAGCCCTTCTTCCGTATCCAATCTTTCGCAGCATCGAAAAGAGCGTTTGCCACTTCCTGGTCGTTTGTAGATTCAAAGAAACCAAAGAAACCTATTTCTTCTTCCTGAAATTTGTTGTGGTTTCGGTTGATGATCGCCGCGTTTCTTCCCACTATCTCCCCATCTTTCTTCGCGAGAAACATTTCAATCTCGGAATGAAGATAGAACGGATTCTTTTTTGTGTCGAGCAATTTCTTGCGATCCATCAATAGAGGCGGGACCCAGTGCTGATCATTCTCATAAATCTTCCACGGGACTTTGATGAAGGACATCAGGTCCTTCTTGGTGCGAACAGGTTCAATGGTAATAGTGCTCATTGCTTCCCTTAGTTTTGTGCTTCATTCGTGAATGAATGGAAAGAAGTACTTCGCCACTAGGCGATGATGCCTAGTTCTTTTCCAATGACTCCGAACAGCTCGACGATTTTGTCCAGGTGTTCAGGCTCATGCGTCGCCATATAACTCGTCCTCAGCATTTCGTTTCCAGGAGATACGCCCGGTCTCACAAACGCATTTGCATAAACACCCGCATCGAAAAGCTTCTTCCAGAAAAGCAGAGTCTTCATCGTGTCGCCTATAATCACCGGAACGATTGCCGTCTTATTCTCATGGACAGTGAAGCCAAGCCGCTTCAGCCCCTGTCTCACCCGATCAGCGTTCTTCACAAGGCGGTCCACCCGATGCGGTTCTTCTTGAAGAATCTTCAACGACTCGATTGCTGCCGCAACCGAAGCCGGCGTGGGACTCGCACTGAAGATGTACGCCGACGAGTTGTGCCTCAGATAGTTTATGACCGATTTGTCGCCCACAACGAACCCACCCAATGACGCAAAAGTCTTGGAAAATGTCCCCATGACCAGGTCAACGCTATCATCCAGTCCAAAATGGCTCGCTGTTCCGCGGCCCCCTTCTCCGATGACTCCCACTGCATGCGCGTCGTCTGTCATGATCCTCGCATTGTACTTCTTTGCCAGTCCCACGACTTGCGGCAGATCGAGTATGTCACCCGAAGTCGAGAAGACGCCGTCAGAGACGATGAGCTTCGGCGCATCGGAGGGAATGCGTGAAAGGACAGCTTCCAGGTTTGCCATGTCGTTATGTTTATAGCGCACCAACTCGGCGGTCTGTCCCTTGGAGATCAGCGTGCCGAGGACAATACAAGCATGATTATCGCGATCTGATACAACATAATCACCGTGCCCTACAAGAGTCGAAATGACACCGAGTGCAGTCTGGAATCCTGTGGAATATGTAAGACAGGCTTCCTTCTTCATAAAATCGGCGAGTCTTTCTTCAAGCTCTATATGAAGATCGACCGTCCCGGTCAGGTATCGTGAACCGGAGCAGCCGGTTCCGTACTTGTCGATGGCTTTCTTTGCCGCGTCCTGTACTCTCGGATGCGTCGTCAGACCGAGGTAATTGTTGGACCCTGCCATTATGACTTTTCTGCCATTGATCGTAACGACAGGCCCCTCATTCTCCTGAAATGGGTGTGAGTAAGGATACAATCCCTGTTTCTTCACCTCGTCTGCGAGTGTGTAATCATAGCATTTTTGGAATAGGTCCAATCGAGTCTGCCTCCTGTTAGTGGATGTGGAAATTGTTTCCATTGATTTTTTTTTAATATATAAGATAGGTTGCGAAAATGCCAACCAAGCTGAGCCGGTGGTACCGCCCCAGCCCAGTCACGAAGGAATGCGATTGCCCCTGGAGGCTTTTCTCTCCATACTCAACCATCCCTCAATCAAAAGACAAATCGAGTCTCGCAAAGGGTGAAATATCCGTGTCATCCCTGAACCATCTTACTCAAATCCGTCCCACTTGCCTCCTCAATTGGTGTGGCGAAGCTTCCGGCAAACGTATCCGTCCCGAGAATCGTGAGAAAAAATGGTACGCAAAAGATGAAGTATCCAACGTCAAACTCGTTCTTGAAAATCGCTGCGGAAAATCCGACCTCGCCGAGCCTCACGGCAAATGCAAAGGACACAAGTCCGAACAGCACAATCCCGGAATAGTAAATGACATCCAGCAGGTTCTTGGCCACAAGCCCGAAAATGATTGAGGCTGCGAGAGCCACGACAATTGTCCACCCGGATACATATGCAAACTGGACACCGAACGGACCGTGGGAGAGGAACGCCGGCATATTCCAAATCATGAATGGAACGATCGTCAGACAGAATGTCGCCATGACGGTCATGCTGAATAGGAGACCGTTCTTGATTGCGCCATTGCGGAATTTGAACACGACAAAAACCGTGTAGATCACTCCTACCACGGACCGCGTTGATAGTCCCAGTCCAAGAAGGACGGCAAGCGTGAAGAATTCAGGATTCACTTTCGCTGAATCCAGATGCTCATCTGCAAGAGTTACTATCGCCAGCACCAATGACATGTTGAAGAACAACTCACTGCGGGTCAGGACTTCGTAATAAGTCGTCGGCAACAGCATCAGGATAACAAGAATCAACAGGGCGGTATTCGGACTGCGCTTGTGAATCCTCATTGCTATCAATCCAAAAATCAGTATTCCCGATACCTCAAGAAGTCCGAGATTCCCCAGATAGTAGAATGGGATCGCCAGGAAAAAGAGGGATGGAAAAGCCGAAGGATTCGATGAAATCCCGTAAGGGAACTTCCCCTCCAGGAAGTGATGCAACCAACCCAGCAGCGCAGGGAACCTGGTAACCCCGGTCTTTTCGGGAGGACAAAGACAGCGACAGTCGCAAGCACCGTCACACAAATCAAGCAGAGGAGACAGATCTTTCGGGCAACTTCTACCAAGTACCTGTCTCGAAGCACGAGGAGAAATCTGATTGCCAGGATCAGCAAACTGAAGTAGAGAATAGCGCCAATCTCGAATTCAGAAGCCTGCCTTCCCGCGTACTTCAGGACGAAAAGTCCCTCGATCAGCCCCAGAATCCCGCCGGCAACACAAGTCCTGTCTCGAGCCAGCAGGAATCTCACCGCAGTCCCCACGGCGCGCCGCTCACTCCGTTCGAGCGCTCTTCGACCCGAACAATTGAATACACCGTCAGAATCTGATGAGACTTACGAGGAGAAAACGCATCTCTGGTCGGACACACTATTTACGGATCAACGCGATTTTTGCCACTGTGCTCTGACTTCCATCTGATGCGTATGCCACGACAACATAGATGCCACTGGGTAGCAACTCACCGCTCTGGTCCATCCCATTCCAATATGCGACATTACCTCCCTGAGCCTGGAAGCTATCCACCATCCTTCCATCGATCGTGAATATCTTGATTTCGCTGTTGGCTACGAGTCCTTCAATATGTATCGGTTGGCTTACCGGCAGAAGAGCCGGGTCGGGAAAGATTTTCAGCTTCGAGAAGCTCTGCAAAGGCTGGAAGACACCGGCCTTCAGCTCAGTTACTCCGTACTGCGTGGCGAAATACACGATGCCATGAGTACGGTCGCATGCGACCGCCAACACCTGATTATCAGGAAGAGGACTATTCGTTACGTTATAACTGGCAATCGGCATATTACCATCCCTGGAAATGACGTACACCCCGGTGTTGGTCGCGACCCATTTCTGGTCCAGTGCATCGTAGTCAATGTCGTTTATGTTCTGGTCAAGCAACGAGTAAATTGGTTGAACATAGAAAGAACTCGACGGGTCTGGTGTATAGATCACGTCCATGCCGAGATCTGTGCCGATCCAAACCTGGTTCTCGCTGTCCACGAGCAGCGCATTGATGTGATTGCTCAGAAGTCCGGAGTTCTCCTGAGTGAAGATGTAACTCCGGTCGTCCAACGTGTTGCTCAGAGTCCCGTTCGCATTGTAGTAGAATAATCCGGAGTAGCTGCCTGCCAGCGATGCCTGGCCGTACTGATCTCCGGCCCACACACCGCCGAAGCCGTCAACGGCTATCGGGACGAAAGCAGATACCGGTGAGAGGCTGTTATGAAAACTGTACCACTTGTTATCCTGGGGTGAATAGGCGACTATCGGGTTGTTCGCATACGACAGCGGATTTGTCATCCAAATGTCTCCAGAAGCGTCTGCTGCGGCACCGCCTCCGATAACGTACGTGACATCACCGGGCTCTCCAACGAGGGTGGAATTTGGACTGCTGAAGACCTTGATTGAGTCACCATTTATGATTGCGATGCCGCCGCGATACGTCGTCTGTGGACCGCCCCACGCACCAGCCACAATCTCGTCACTGCCGACCGCACTAACCTTGTAGTAATTGTCCGTGAAGAGTTGCGAATTGTTTGAGATGTTGAGATTCTCCCAAGTTGTCCCGTTGAACTTCATCAACGCGACGCCCGCATCGAAGGTGCGACTGGTAGAACACCACAAATTACCCGAGCTATCAACTGCTAAGTCCGAGACAACGTTTGTTGCGGGACCGGGGGGAAACAGCCTGTTGACGGAAGAGCCCACTATCAGCAGTCCCTCGGATGTCGCGCACGCGGCAAGCGTGTCCGAAATGGCCGCGGCAGCGTTCAACTGCGTGCCACCGGTAAGGAACGCCGAGAGAGAACCTCCGGGACCAGCTTTGTACAAACCGCCTGTTGAGTTGACTAAGACAAAATTCGACCCTGTCGCCAGGCTCGATATCGATGTCAGAGAACCCGGATATTCCTGAAAGTTCAGTCCGTCCGTCGTGTAATATAACCCCTGCTGCGTACCGACATACAGAGAACCGCCTGATACCGTTATCGTGTTGACACCACTGCCCAGGCCAAGTGTATCAGACAAATGCCATAAGTCAGGGGCGGCAAGATTGACGGCAGACTGCGGAGCATAGGACAAACCGAACTGATTCGCCACGAATATTCTTCCGCTGAAGACCGCCACTCCGTTCGCTTGTATCGATCCCTGCCCGGGGTCAAAATGCGAGTAAGTATCCAGGGTCCTGAATGTAGAACGCGAAATCAAGACGACACCGAACGGCGTACAGGCAAATATCGTGTCACCCTCGACAGACAGCGCCGTCACCTGTTTGTCTGTGGCCGAAGAATTTGCTATATCGTGCTGGGACCTAACAACCCTCCCTGATAAATCAAGTTCGTCTATCGATCCATCAGACTCGCCGACCAGTATATAGGCGCCGGAATCAGCCGTTATCGCGGTTGCCTTAATATTGGACAGGCCTTCGGTAGTCGTATATTCAGCAAATGCACCCGTCGCGGGAGAATAAGAAAAGACTCCGCCTGTCGTTGCGGCCCACACTTTCCCTCCCGCTACTGTGACACCGTTTATGTCATACATGCTGGAGTAATTCTTCCAGATGAGCGTCTGTGAAAAAACGGGCCCAGCAGTGATGAGAAATATGAGCAGAACGGCAGATCTCTTCTTCATGAAATTCTTAAATGTTTCTAAACAGGTTGACCATTTCGATAGCAGCTTCGGCTGAATCAAAGCCTTTATTGCCAGCTTTTCCACCGGCCCTCTCTTCGGCCTGATCCAAAGTGTCGGCAGTCAGGATTCCATAGATTACCGGGACATGTGAAGTGAGCGAAAGCTGTCCGACTCCTTTGGCCGATTCACCCGCGACATAATCGAAGTGCGGCGTCTCGCCTCTGATCACGGCACCGAGACATATCACGGCGTCGTGTTTCTTTGCCTCCACGATCTTCTTTGCGACGGCCGGAATCTCAAACGCTCCCGGACAGCGATAGACATCGATGCTTCCTTCTGCAACTCCGTGCCGGATCAGACCGTCGATTGCCCCTGAAAGTAATCTGTCAGTAATAAACCCGTTGAACCTGCTCACTACGATGGCGACTTTCAGTCCTTTTCCGTCAAACTGCCCTTCATGACTAACCAACTTTTCCTCCTTCAATGAAGATTTTGCGTTTTAATTGCGAAGCCTGCCCAGCATAGCATTGACCCAATCGTGACTTATCACGTACTTTCCGAGGTTCGCGTCATCGTTCTTCAGTCCACCATGGAAATCGCTTCCACCACATTTCAAAATGGAATTATCATCCGCAAACCTATTGTACATGGCGGTCTCTTCTTCAGAATGGGACGGGTGAATCACTTCAATGCCGTCGAGTCCGTTTTTCAACAGAAACCTGAGGAGTTCATCGTTCACGTAGTGGGACGGGTGCGCGAGGAAACTCAATCCGCCAGCGTTGACTATCATAGAAATCGCTTCCTCAGGCGGAAATGGGTAGTTGGCTTCATATGCAGGCCGGCCAATACCGATGTACTTGTGAAAGACCTCGTCATATGTCTGAGCAAATCCCTCCTCCACCATTGTGTTTGCAATGTGAGGCCGCCCAACCGAACTATGCTCACCGACCTTCTCAATCACCGATTCAAATGTCAATGGAATCTTTATCCTGTTGAGCTTGGCTATGATTCTCTTCGCGCGGTGTATCCTTGCGTCTCTCAGTTCATTCAGCTTCGTCAGGAACTTCCTGTCCGTGTAATCAAGAAAATACCCGAGGAAATGAAGCTGAAAGCGTTTGTACCTCGACGTTATCTCTATGCCAGGGACAATTATTATCCCCATTTTTTCTGCGATGCGGTCCGCGCCGGCGAGAGCCGACACAGTATCATGATCACAGATGCCAAGAGTGGTAATTCCCGCTTGCCTCGCCTTCTCCAGCAATGCGCTCGTGCTCAGCGCACCGTCTGAAGCTTCTGTATGAGTGTGGAAATCTATTTTGTCAGCGTCCGACCTTGGTTCCACAACTCTATCAACTGAATTTCTGCCTGAAAGTATCATAATCCAGGATCACTGCCACGTTCCCGTTCATCTGAAGCATCTTCAATTTCTCCATCTTGCTGAGAGTACGGGAGACTGTCTCCCTCGTTGTACCAGCCATGTTCGCAATTTCCTGTTGAACAGGCAAGTTATCTATCTCTACCCTCCCCTGCCTAATGCGCCCGCGCTCATCTGCGAACTGGAGGAGCACGTAGCCAACCCGGTGGTAAGCATCTTTCAGAGAGAGGCTCTTGATCAACGCATCGGCTCTTCTCAGCCTCTGAGTCAAATGCTTAAGGAGAGAGATTGCAATACTCGGATATTCATGCAGGAGGGCAAGAAAATCCTTTCGATGTATCATGAACAGTTCCGAACTATCAAGTGCGACCACGCTTGCGGAGCGCGTTTCTCCGTCGAGCAGAGCCATCTCTCCGAAAATGTCACTCGCCCCAAGAATGCTGAGAATGACCTCACGTCCATCCTCTCCGATCCTAACGACCTTCACCTCACCATTCACAATGACAAAAAGCGCGGAGCCTGATTCCTCCTCCATGAGGATGACATCGCCCTTTTTATACGCTTTCCTGACACCGCAAGCACTGATGCGTGCAATATCCCTCTCCTCAAGCTCCTCGAAGATCGGAGCATTCTTAAGAAACTCCATTGCTTCTCTCATGACAGAGCTCCCGGACATTTCGTTGATTATTTTCGCTAGAATCGTTCGTAGAGAATATAGATGCACCCTGATATAAAGTCAACGTCAGGCGGATAACACGCAATCGCTTCTGTCAGCGATGAGGACTGAGAACTAAAACTTCGATTGTGAGGTTTTATATTCAGTGACGATTTCGATAAAGGTGATTCCCATTTGAAAAGAATATACCTCGATTACACAGCCACGACACCGGTCGATCCACGAGTCTTCGACTCGATGAAGCCGTATTTCACCGGCGTGTTCGGAAATGCATCCAGCATACATTCCTTTGGCAGGGAGGCTAAGGCAGCATTGGAAGAAAGTCGGGAGAAGTTGGCGGAGTTGATCGGAGCCAGGACTTCCGAACTATTCTTCACAAGCGGCGGGACTGAGTCAGACAACTCCGCCCTTGTCGGGATCGCTTCAAAGTACTCCGGCGAGAGAAGGAATCACATCGTTATCTCTTCCATCGAACACCATGCGGTCCTTCATGCGGCAGAATCTCTGAAAGAGAAGGGATTCTCGGTGACCGCTCTGCCGGTCGATCCGCACGGGTTTATATCACCTGATGAGCTCGAGAGGACTGTTCGCGAAGAGACATTTCTCGTGAGCATCATCCACGCGAACAACGAAATCGGCACTATCCAAAATCTGAGTGCACTCACCCGGATTGCGCACAACCGCGGGGCGCTCTTTCATACGGACGCCGTCCAATCTTTCGGAAAAACCAAGTTCAGCGTGACTGAAACCGACATTGATCTCGCCTCGTTCACCGCGCACAAGATATACGGCCCGAAAGGAATAGGGGCGCTCTACATCAGACGCGGGATCGACTTCGAACCCACATTCTACGGCGGCTCCCAGGAAAGGAACAGACGCCCCGGCACGGAAAGCGTGCCTCTCGCCGTCGGCTTTGCTGCGGCCGCCGAACTTGCCGTCGACGAACTTGAGCTCGAGCAGCAGAGGCTCACCGCGCTGAACAAGCTGATGAGAAGCATGATAGAAACAGAAGTCCCCGGTGCTCTGTTCAATTCACCGGAGAAAGGCGCCGTCCCGAACATACTCAGCGTTTCAATCGACAGCAATGAAGTGGAGATCGACGGCGAGGCTTTGATAATCAATATGGATCTGGAGGGAATCGCGGTCACAAGCGGTTCGGCATGCTCCTCGGGAAGTCTTCAACCTTCTCACGTGATCAAGGCGCTCGGAAGAGACGATAGAACAACTAAGGCAACGGTTCGCTTCTCCTTTGGAAGATTCACAACCGAAGAGGAAGTCCGGACGGCAATTGATGTTTTTGCTGGAGTTGTCGCAAGAATCGGAAAGAGAAAGAAATCTATTTCACCCGTCTCATGACAGCGGTGAAGAATCCGTCCATATCGTGACGATGCGGATAAATCACGAGGAAACCACTTTCGGTCAGTTCTGAAAATTCCGGCCCGGTCAAGTAGTGTGATACATCATCGAGTCTGAACCTGTCATCTGAGGCGAGGAAAGACTCGACCACCTGAAAGTTTTCAGCAGAGAAAATACTGCAGGTGGAATAAACAAAGAGACCTCCAACCCTTACAAGATCGGAGTAGCGATCCAACAGCGTTCTCTGATATGTCGCCTGTCGTTCCACCAGAGACCTCGTGAGACGGAACTTCTTGTCGGGGTTTCGCCGGATCGTGCCGCTGCCTGTGCAAGGTGCATCGACTATGACCTTGTCGGCTAACCCGGTGAGTGATGACGCTTCACCAAGGTTATCATCAGAGACTTTCACACGAGATATGTTCGTATAGCCACCCCGGTTCGCCCGCGCTCCAAGGTTTCTCAATCGCGCTTCATCCACATCAAGCGCATAGATTCGGGACTGCCCACCGGAGAGAGAGGCCATCTCCAGACTTTTTCCCCCTGCACCGGCACAGGCGTCGACGATAATTTCCTCCTTCTGTGGATTCGCAAGGAGACCCACCAGCTGGCTTGCCTCCTCTTGTATCTCGATCAGACCTTCTTTGTACAGGCGTTCATTGTTGAGATTGGTCCTCTTAAGAAGATACAATCCCATCGGCGAATATCGCGACTGCTGGGTTTCGATTCCCCGTTCCTCGAGCACCTTGGCCGCCTCAGCCCGCTGAATTCTATTTGTGTCGACCCGGACGCAGACTCTCGCCTCATGATTGAGCGCGACCATCATAGGGATCGCCTCTCCTCGAACGTCCTCGGCAAGCAATTCAGGGAAGAAATCCGGAAACGAGTAAACCGCAGGAGACCTGGCAGACCGCTCATCCAGCTCTCGAAGTCTATTCTTGAAGCAGGTCGCCAGTTCCTCCAATTCGAGTCGCTCCCCCGACATCTTATAAGCATCGAGCAGCTGGCCATATTCTTTTGCCAGTTCGTCAGGCTCAAGTCTCACTACTACGATCTCATGGGCGAGGAAGACCGGCAATGGTTTAGCGCCGTTTGCGCAATCGCCGCTCAAGCTTCGGAGAAGGATGAAATTCCTGGCGATGCCGTAAAGCTTTTCATTTATCCAGCGCCTGTCATGCGACCCCAGGTATCGCTTCTCCCTGTAGAAATCCTGGACAACCCTGTCCATTGGAAGACTCGACTTGACTACTCTGTCGAGCAGTTCAATCGTGTGACCTGCAAGCGATGACGAGTTCATCGTCCCAGCATCTGCATGTGCTTATGGAGAAGATATCCGTATCTGAGTCCACGGTCTGTTGTGAGAAATCCGTCCGCGCGCGCAGCATCGAGAGCGTCGATCAGAATAAGCGCGCCCGCGAGAAGAACGTCTTCCCTTCCTTCGGCGGCGTTTGTCAGCTTCCTGATTTCTGCCGGCGATTTTGTCCGGAGAAAATCGAATACGCGCGCGAGGGACTCCTTCGACATCGGGAAATTGTTCACGGCGGCTGCCTCGAATTCATACTTTCCCTGTGCAATGAGTGCGAGGGTGGTCGCGGTACCGGCCACCGCGAACACACGATTGGGATTGACTTCTGAGAACGGGAATTTACTCAGCGCATCCATCACGAACTCATTCGCGCTCTTAAGCTCAATGGGGAGCGGAGGGTTATGACCGAAGAAACGCTCCGTAATGCGCACAGCTCCAACGTCTATGCTGGCGAAACGGCTGGGCGTTGTTCCGCTGCCGTAACTGAACTCGGTGCTTCCTCCGCCGATGTCGATCACCAGCGAAGGTCCGTATTTGTCCGGCTGGCTCCCGACCGCTGCGAGAAAGCTGAGTCTCGCCTCAGTAGCACCTTGAATTACCTCGACATCGATTCCACATCTCTCCCTGACCCTTGCGATGAAGTCATCCCGGTTCAGTGCATCCCGAACCGCACTCGTGGCAGATGCCACGATGCGCTCGACCCCGTACTCCTCCGCAGTTGCGCGATATCTCACAAGAACATCGACGGCCCGTGAGATCGATTCATCGTCGAGTCTTTTCGTCGCAGAGACGCTCTTGCCTAAACGCGGGACCGAATAGAAATCCCTGATCGGATTGATGGCCAACGCCCCATCGACCTCCCCTATCAGCATCAGGATGGTATTTGTCCCGATGTCTATGGAAGCATATCTCATTTCGTCATCGCGAGAGCCGACCACTCGGCCTCGTGAAGAGTCTCCAGTATCTTGAATCCCGATTTCGAGTACGAATCTGAAACGTCTTTTTCATCCAGGGTCAGTATGCCTGCCAGAAGAAGCACACCGCCGCTCTTGCATCGTTTCCGCAGTTCTGGTTCAATGTAAAGAAGCGTATTCCGATTCAGGTTTGCCACCACCACGTCGAAGTCCTCTTCCGCGATGGAGCCGACCTCGCCGCGTGTCAAACTGACATTCTCCATAACGCCGTTCTTCTTAATGTTCTCCAGTGAATTGTCAATCGACCATTCGTCCCTGTCTACCGCGATGCATTTACTTGCCCCCAGTTTGATCGCGGCAATCGCGAGCACACCGGTCCCCGTCCCGACGTCAAGGACTTTCTCGCCTCCTTTGATGAACCGCTCAAGCAACCGAACCATCATCCTTGTAGTCTCGTGGTGCCCGGTGCCGAAGGACATTTTCGGGTCTATCTCTATCACAATCTTAGCGTTGCCGCTGTACTCTTTCCAGCTTGGCTTTATCGCTATGTTGGACGTAACTTCGATCGGAACGATAGACTCTTCCCATTTCATGTTCCAATCCTGATTCATTATTTCCGAAACACCAATTGAAAATGATCCGATCTTGCCTTCACCTTTGAGATGACCGAGAAATCTGGACACGTCCTTCTGATAGTCCGGGTTCCATTTCCTCTCGGAGAAGTAACATTTGAGCTCATTTTCTTCTTCGATAAATCCTTCGGCACCCACGTCGCTGAGGAAACCGATGACAAGGTCGTTGACCGGTTTGTCCGTGGATATCACGAGTTGATAAAACTTATCCTTCATTGCACTTGCACCGGTATCTTTCTGTACAGGACTTCAAGGAGGACTCTTCCCACAGCGGAAAGACTCTCCGGACTGCATTTGTCCGGCGTGTCCTCGAGTGTGTGCCAATACTTGTAGTCGAAGTCGATGAGATCGATCGCCTTTATCCCGACATTGTCCAGCTGCAAATGATCGTCGTAGATGGGATCCATGGTCCGGTCGACGAATTGAGTCACTCCCATTTCAGCGGCAGTGTTCCAGACAAGGTCCACAACATCCGGTGCATATTGGACCGAATAACCTTCTTTCGAAATACTGAGATTTTTCTGGCCTATCATGTCGAGGTTAATCGCAAAAACCGGTTGGTAGGAAAACGGTTTTGTCGCGGCCCAGTACTTCGAACCGAGACAATAGTAATTCATGTCTCCTTCTCTTCCGTAGTCCTCTCCGTCCCAAAGTATTATATCGACTCCGACCGGCGGGGGAGACTCTTTGAACCCGCGAGCCATTTCGAGAAGGACTGCTACACCGCTTGCTCCGTCGTCCGCACCGGGTATTGGCTTATCCACCGGCCCGCCGGGCTGGTGGTCGGCGCGCGGCCTGCTGTCCCAGTGGGCTGTCAATAGAACACGCGTCTTCGACTTCAAGTTGAAGTGCGCAATAATGTTCGTCAGATGAAGAACCACCCCGTCATAGCCGGGGACATTGAATTTCTGCAGCTGGACCGAATCCGCGTACATGCTCAGGACCTGTTGAAGATACTGAAGACACTGCTGATGCGCGTCTGTGTTCGGAGCGCGCGGCCCGAAATCGACCTGCTTCACGAGGTAATTGAAGGCGGAGTTTGCGTCGAATTGTGGAATAGGTACCGTAGGCGTTTTGAGAGTTATAGATGCTTGCTCAGGTTTCTGTTCGGTCGAACGTTTAGAGCAAGAGCCGAGAACCAGAGCAATTGCCGCGAGCAACAATAATTTCTTCACCAAGGAGTTTAAGCCATGGCGTAAGAATTTTCAATGGGTGGGCAACCGGAAGATGTGACGAGCATGATTGACATCGGTGGACCAGCGTCGATCCTCGGGAATAAATTACCGGAGCGACGACGCGTCGCACTTCTTCTTCGGCTCGAAGAAGTGGAGGCAGAACCCTTCCGCCGGACATACT